>NZ_JBVKAT010000023.1:0-25875 GCF_055598485.1 Streptomyces sp. NPDC107521 | reverse complement strand
CGGTCCCTGCGGTCCCTGCGGTCCCTGCGGTCCCTGCGGTCCCTGCGGTCCCTGCGGTCCCTGCGGTCCCTGCGGTCCCTGCGGTCCCTGCGGTCCCTACGGCCCCTACGGCCCCCAGGGAACCGTCCCGGCCCGTACGGCAAGGGGCCCGGCACCCCCCAGTGCCGGGCCCCGCGACCGCCGGAACCACTCAGGCCCCCTCCACCTGTCCCGAGGACTGGGACGCGTCCACGTGCTCGCCCGTCACCAGGTAGACCACCCGCTTCGCCACCGCGACCGCGTGGTCGGCGTAGCGCTCGTAGTAGCGGCCCAGGAGGGTGACGTCGACGGCGGTCTCGATGCCGTGCTTCCAGCGGTCGTCCATCAGGTGCTGGAAGAGGGTGCGGTGGAGCAGGTCGATGGCGTCGTCGTCCTGTTCGAGCTGGAGCGCCAGGTCGACGTCCTTGGTGATGATCACCTCGGCCGTCTTCGCCATCAGGCGCTGCGCGAGCTGCCCCATCTCCAGGATCGTCGCGTGCAGGTCGTGCGGGACCGCCCGCTCCGGGTAGCGCAGCCGTGCCAGCTTGGCCACGTGCTGGGCGAGGTCGCCCGAGCGCTCCAGGTCGGCCGACATGCGCAGCGAGGTCACGACGATGCGCAGGTCCGTCGCCACCGGCTGCTGCCGCGCCAGCAGGGTGATGGCCCGGGCCTCCAGGTCGTGCTGCAGTTCGTCGACCTTCTGGTCGCCCTCGATCACGTGCTCGGCGAGCTTCAGGTCGGAGTCGAGGATCGCGGTCGTGGCGCGTCCGATCGCGGACCCGACCAGCCGGGCCATCTCCACCAGACCGTCGCCGATCGAATCCAGTTCCTCGTGGTACGCGTCCCGCATCAGGGTTCCCTCTCGTGCGTCCGGTTGGGCGACCTCGGGAATTCCGTACCCCGGGTGGCCCTCACGTCTACACGTTCCGGCCCGTACGCGTCCGTTTCCGGCACCCGGGGTGAACCGGCACTGGCTCCAAGGTGAACTCTGGGCGACGAGTGTTCGAGGTCGCACTCCGATGGCTGGGGCCATCCCCTTCACCATGCCTAACCTGGACGCATGGACGTGAACGCGGCGGTCGCCGCAGCGGCGGCGATGGCCGGAGTGCTCACCGGCGTCATCGCCATGCTGGCGTTCCGCTGGAGCGAGCGCGAGCTGCGCCGCCCCACCCGTACCTCCCTGCACACCGACCCCGTGCTCCCGCCCGGGGTGGACACCGTCCTGTCGGTGCTCCGCTCCTCCGCGGTCGTCCTCGACGAGGCCGACGCCGTGGTCAAGGCCAGTTCGGCGGCGTACGCCCTCGGTCTGGTCCGCGGCGGCAAGCTCGCCGTCGAACCCATGCTGCAGATGGCCCGGGACACCCGGCGGGACGGTGAGATACGGCAGGTCGAGCTGGACCTGCCGCGGCGCGGGACCGGCCGGGGCGAGGCCCTCGCGGTCTCCGCCCGGGTGGCGCCGCTCGGGTCGCGGCTGGTCCTGCTGCTGGTGGAGGACCTCACCGAGGCCCGCCGCATCGAGGCCGTGCGCCGCGACTTCGTCGCCAATGTGAGCCATGAGCTGAAGACGCCGGTCGGCGCGCTCTCGCTGCTCTCGGAGGCCGTCATGGACGCCTCCGACGATCCGGAGGCCGTGGAGCGGTTCGCCGGGCGCATGCAGATCGAGGCGACCCGGCTGACCAATCTGGTGCAGGAGCTGATCGACCTGTCCCGGGTGCAGAACGACGACCCGCTCGACGACGCCGAGCCCGTCCGGGTGGACGAGCTGGTCGCCGAGGCCATCGACCGCTGCCGCCACGCGGCGGGCACCAAGCAGATCACCATGGCCTCCGGCGGCACGGCGGGCCTGCACGTGCGCGGAAACCGCGGGCAGCTCGCCGCCGCGCTCGGCAACCTCGTCGAGAACGCCGTCAACTACTCGCCCGCCCGCACCCGGGTCGGCATCGCGGCCCGCCGGATCGCCTCCTCCGGGGGCGACCTGATCGAGATAGCCGTGACCGACCAGGGCATCGGCATATCGGAGCGGGACAAGGAGCGCGTCTTCGAGCGCTTCTACCGCGTCGACCCGGCCCGCTCCCGGGCCACCGGGGGCACCGGCCTGGGGCTTGCCATCGTCAAGCACGTGGTCGCCTCGCACGGCGGGGAGGTCACCGTGTGGAGCGCCGAGGGCCAGGGGTCCACCTTCACCCTGCGGCTGCCGGAGTCGGGTGCCGCCCGCGACCGCGCGGCGGGCCCCGACGGCCGCGAGGACCGGTTCCGCCGCGGCGACCGCGACCCCCGCTCCGAGGACCCGGGAGACCCCGGCATCCCCGCGGCCCCCGGCGTCCCGGACGCCCCCGAGGGCGCGGAGGCCGGCCGGCCGTCCGCCCCCGCCTCCCCCCACACCCCCCGTACCACCGCCCGAACCGCACCGTCCGCATCAACCACCGCATCAGCACCGTCCGCACCATCCGCGATCGAATCGCTTTCCGCCCCGGAGGTCCTTCCGTGACCCGTGTGCTCGTCGTCGAGGACGAGGAGTCCTTCTCCGACGCACTGTCGTACATGCTTCGCAAGGAGGGCTTCGAGGTCGCCGTCGCGACCACCGGGCCCGACGGTCTCGACGAGTTCGAGCGCAACGGCGCCGACCTCGTCCTCCTCGACCTGATGCTGCCCGGACTGCCGGGCACCGAGGTGTGCCGGCAGCTGCGCGGCCGCTCCAACGTCCCCGTGATCATGGTGACGGCCAAGGACAGCGAGATCGACAAGGTCGTCGGCCTGGAGATAGGGGCCGACGACTACGTCACCAAGCCCTTCTCCTCGCGCGAACTGGTCGCCCGCATCCGCGCCGTGCTGCGCCGCCGCGGCGAACCGGAGGAGGTGGCCCCGGCGGCCCTGGAGGCCGGTCCGGTCCGGATGGACGTCGACCGGCACGTGGTGACCGTCGGCGGGGCCAAGGTCGACCTGCCGCTGAAGGAGTTCGACCTGCTGGAGATGCTGCTGCGCAACGCGGGCCGGGTGCTGACCCGGATGCAGCTCATCGACCGGGTGTGGGGCGCCGACTACGTCGGTGACACCAAGACCCTCGACGTCCACGTCAAGCGGCTGCGCGCCAAGATCGAGCCGGACCCGGGCGCGCCCCGGTACCTGGTGACGGTGCGCGGGCTGGGCTACAAGTTCGAGCCGTAGGCCCCGGCCGCGCCGGGGCCGCCCGCCCCGGCGGAGCGGTCCGCGCGCCGTCCGGGGCGCGGGCAGCCGCGCGCCGCACGGCGCGCACCACGCGGAAGGGCGGGACCTCCACGAGGTCCCGCCCTTCCGCGTTTCCCGCGCCCGCCGGGGGCGCGGTACGGCTCGTCCTAGGACGCCGGGGCGCCGCTGGGGCCCCAGGAGGTGTAGTAGCTCTCGGCCGGCACGACGAAGGCGCCCAGGCTCACGTCGCCGGTCTCGCTGAGCGCGAAGGTGACCTTCTGCACGTCGCCGTCGCGGACCGCCTCCCCGCCGGAGGGCAGCTCGGCGGCGGCGTTGCCGTCGCCGCCGAGGATCAGCCGGCCGCCGGCCGGGACGGTGAGGTTCCGGCCGTCGGCGGGCTTCAGGGCCGCCGCGCCGGCGCCGTCCACGGTGATGGACTCCAGCGTCTGGTCCGTCCGGCCCTTGTTGAACAGGGTGGCGATGACCGTGGCCGGGCCCTTCGCCTGCTCGTCGGGCTGGGTGACGACCACCGCGTTCTGGATCTCGATGTCACCGACGGACGTCGCCGCGTGGTCCGGCTGGATCTCCAGCGTCTGGGCGTTGTGGCCCGCGCCGCACCCGGCGAGCGTGGCGACCGAGAACGCGAGGGCGGAGGCGGCGATGGCGCCGCGTCGAAGGCTGCTGCTCACGGCGGCGGCAACTCCTTGGGCTCGAACGTGGCGGCGGCTACGGATAAAGCCGCCCTAAGTTACTGTCAGCGGCCTTAGGTTACCGAGCCGTTCCCGGGCGGGCGCACCCGACCCTCCCCGAAGCGGGCCCCGGCTTCGCCCGGCGGGCGGCGGGACGCCCCGGGGCCGGGGCCCGCGGCGGTCCGGGAGGCCGGGCGTCCGGCGCGCCGGGACGCGGGCGGCGCGCCGCGGCACGGGGCAATGGCCCCGGAGCCGTCCACCATTCACATAAGAAGCACCGTCATACGGGTGGCATACCCACCGGCATACCCACCCCCATACCGCCCGGCATACGTGCCGCCATACGGTCCGGCATACCGCGCGCGATACCGCGGGGCCGGCGGCGCGTGAATTCCCCCGGGGGGAATGCCCGGACGGCCGGTGAATTGATCACCCGCGGGTCCCCCGGACGGCCCGGGTGATCAATTCCGGAATCGTCCGGAAGCCCGCCGCCCGCACCGAACGGAGTAGTGTAAGTCGCACCCGGGCAACCGGACATATGGGGAGATTCATCCGGGTCGGAGCCCCTCCCGGCGTGTGTGACGTGCGTGTTTCGTCCGACCCGGAGAGCCGCTCCGACCTGCGAATACCGTGATCCGGAGGCCCGCCGCAGCACGTTCCCGCCGCTGTTGTCAAGCCCTGAGATATGCCCTGACCTGCGAAAACGCCATTCAGTAGACGCCGTATCCGTGTTACCCTGGATAGCCACGGAAGGGGTACCTGTCACATGACGTTCAAGGTTGGCGACACCGTGGTCTATCCCCATCACGGGGCCGCGCTGATCGAGGCTATCGAAACTCGCCAGATCAAAGGCGTGGACAAGACCTACTTGGTGCTGAAGGTCGCCCAGGGTGACCTGACGGTACGTGTGCCAGCGGACAATGCGGAGTTCGTCGGCGTGCGTGATGTGGTCGGTCAGGACGGGCTGGACCGGGTCTTCGAGGTGCTGCGCGCGCCGTACGCCGAGGAGCCCACGAACTGGTCGCGCCGCTACAAGGCAAACCTGGAGAAGCTCGCCTCCGGCGACGTCATCAAGGTCGCGGAAGTCGTGCGCGACCTGTGGCGGCGCGAGCGCGAGCGCGGACTCTCCGCCGGTGAGAAGCGCATGCTCGCCAAGGCCCGCCAGATCCTGGTGAGCGAACTCGCGCTCGCGGAGAACACCAACGAGGACAAGGCGGAAGCCCTGCTCGACGAGGTGCTCGCCTCCTGACACGGGGACGGGTCCGCCCGTTCCGTTCAGCGCACCGAGATGCCGCGGTGCCCGACGACACACTGCTGTCGCCGGGCACCGCGGCATCTTCGTGCCCGCGGCGCCCGGGCGCTCGTAGTGCCCGCGGAGCCCGCATGCCCGGAAAGCGCGGCGCGCCCCGGGCCCCGCCCGGGAGCCGTGCCCCGGAGGCCGTGCCCCGGAGGCCGTCGGTCCGCCGCGCGCGGCGGACCGCGCGAAGCCCGCGCGGCCGTGCGGCGCACCCGGCCGCGCGCCGTGCCCGGGATGCGCGTTCGGGCACCCCGGTGCCGGTGATCCTCGTACGCTCGTCCCGGGGAGGCCGTCGGGCGGTGTGGCGTGGCGCGCCCCGGAAATGGCGCGTCTGGCGTGCCGGGCCCGGGGCGCAGGCTCGACCGGGGTCACGGAAGGGTCCGGTCGGGGCGTCGCGCCCGGCACGGTGAGGCCATACCCAAGTAGGTCGAGCACACAAACCTGACAGGAACCGATGTCTGACGATTCGCTTCCCCCGCCCGCTCCGACGCCCGCGTCGGCCCCTCCCCCCGCCCCGGCGGTGCGCACCGCCGCGGTGATCCCCGCCGCCGGCCGGGGCGTGCGCCTCGGCCCGGGCGCCCCCAAGGCGCTGCGCGCGCTGGGCGGCACGCCCATGCTGATCCACGCCGTCCGCGCGCTGGCCGCCTCCCGCGCGGTCTCCCTGGTCGTCGTCGTGGCCCCGCCCGAGGGGGCCGCCGAGGTGCGCAGCCTCCTGGACGCGCATTCCCTGCCCGAGCGCACCGACTTCACCGTCGTCCCCGGCGGCGACTCCCGGCAGGAGTCCGTACGGCGCGGCCTCGACGCGCTGCCGGACGACTGCGGGATCGTCCTCGTCCACGACGCGGCCCGGCCGCTGGTGCCGGTGGACACGGTCGACGCCGTGATCGAGGCGGTGCGGGAGGGGGCGCCCGCCGTGGTGCCGGTGCTGCCGCTGGCCGACACCGTCAAGGAGGTGGAGCCCGCCGCCGTGCCCGGCGCCCCGGAGCCGGTGGTGGCCACGCCGGAGCGGGCGCGGCTGCGCGCGGTGCAGACCCCGCAGGGCTTCGACCGGGCGACCCTGGTGCGCGCCCACGAGACCGTCACCGGCGAGGTCACCGACGACGCGAGCATGGTCGAGCGGCTGGGGCTGACGGTGGTGGCCGTGCCCGGCCACGAGGAGGCGTTCAAGGTGACCCGGCCCCTCGACCTCGTCCTCGCCGACGCGGTCCTCGCGCGCAGGAGGCTGAACGATGGCTTCTGACCCCCGCGGCACCCGGGACGGCACCCCCGGCACCCCCGGCGGCGCCGGCGCCCCCCCGGGGGGCGCACCCCGCGACACGCCCGGCGGCCCGGCGGACGGCGCGGCCCGCCCCCCGCGCGACGACACGCCGTACGGCCCCCCGGACGGACCGCCGCTGCCGCAGGTCGGGATCGGGACCGACATCCACGGCTTCGAGGAGGGCCGGGAGCTGTGGTGCGCCGGACTGAGGTGGGAGGACGAGGGCAGCGGACTCGCCGGCCACTCCGACGCCGACGTCGTGGCCCACGCGGCCTGCAACGCGCTGTTCTCGGCGGCCGGCCTGGGCGACCTGGGCCAGCACTTCGGCACCGGGCGCCCGCAGTGGGCCGGGGCGTCCGGGGTGACGCTGCTGGCGGAGGCGGCCCGGATCGTGCGGGACGCCGGCTTCCGCATCGGCAACGTGGCCGTGCAGGTCGTCGGGGACCGGCCGAAGGTCGGCAAGCGGCGCGCCGAGGCCCAGCGGGTGCTCTCGGAGACCGTGGGCGCGCCGGTGTCGGTCTCCGGGGCGACCACCGACGGGCTGGGGTTCCCCGGGCGCGGCGAGGGCCTGATGGCCGTCGCCACCGCCCTGGTCGTAAGGGTCCGGTGACCCGGCCCGCGGGCCCCGCCGGACCCGCGCGCGGCTGTCCGCCGCGCCCCGCACCCGGTCCCGCCCCGGCCCGCCGGGGACGCGTCCGCGGGCGCGCTCCCGGCCCCCGCCGGACCGGGCCGGGAGCGGCGCGGGACCGGTCCGGGGCCGGGGGCGGGTTCCGCCCGGGGCGGAAGTGGGACCGGTGGGGTGTGGGACAGGGGGCCGCGCCGACTACCCTGGACGGGTGAGCATTCGGCTGTACGACACCAGCACCCGGCAGATCCGTGACTTCGCCCCCCTCGTGCCCGGGTGTGTCTCGATCTACCTGTGCGGAGCCACCGTGCAGGCCGCACCGCACATCGGGCACATCCGCTCGGGGCTGAACTTCGACATCATGCGCCGCTGGTTCGCGTACCGCGGCTACGACGTCACGTTCATCCGCAACGTCACGGACATCGACGACAAGATCATCAGGAAGGCGGCCGAGCAGAAGCGCCCCTGGTGGTCCATCGGCTACGAGAACGAGCGGGCGTTCAACGACGCCTACGCCGCCCTCGGCTGCCTGCCGCCCAGCTGCGAACCGCGCGCCACCGGCCACATCACCGAGATGATCGAGATGATGCGCGGCCTGATCGACCGCGGGCACGCCTACGCGGCCGACGGCAACGTCTACTTCGACGTGCGGTCCCTGCCGGGCTACCTGTCGCTGTCCAACCAGGACCTCGACGACCTGCGCCAGCCCTCCGAGGACGGCGAGACGGGCAAGCGGGACCCGCGCGACTTCGCCATGTGGAAGGCGGCCCGGCCCGGCGAGCCGAGCTGGGAGACCCCGTGGGGACGCGGGCGGCCCGGCTGGCACCTGGAGTGCTCCGCGATGGCGCACAAGTACCTGGGCACCGAGTTCGACATCCACGGCGGCGGGATCGACCTGATCTTCCCGCACCACGAGAACGAGATCGCCCAGGCCCGCGGCTTCGGCGACGCCTTCGCCCGGTACTGGGTGCACAACGCCTGGGTCACCATGAGCGGCGAGAAGATGTCGAAGTCGCTCGGCAACTCGGTGCTCGTCTCCGAGATGGTCAAGCGCTGGCGCCCCGTCGTCCTGCGCTACTACCTGGGCACCCCGCACTACCGCTCCGCCATCGAGTACGGCGAGGAGGCGCTGCGCGAGGCCGAGACCGGCTACGCCCGGATCGAGGGCTTCGTGCGCCGCGTCACCGAGCTGGCAGGGGCGGCCGTGGAGCCCGACGCCGAGGTGCCGCTCGCCTTCGCGGAGGCGATGGACGACGACCTGGGCGTCCCGCAGGCGCTCGCCGTCGTCCACACCACCGTCCGGCAGGGCAACAGCGCGCTGGCGGCCGACGACAAGGAGGCCGCCGTCGCCCGCCTCGCCGAGGTCCGGGCCATGCTCGGCGTCCTCGGGCTGGACCCGCTCGACGAGCAGTGGGCCAGCGACGAGGGTGACGGGGCCGGTGAGCTGCGCCACGTGGTGGACAGCCTGGTGCGCCTCGTCCTCGAACAGCGCGAGGCGGCCCGGGCGCGCAAGGACTGGCCCACGGCGGACGCGATCCGCGACCGGCTGGCCGACTCCGGCCTCGCCATCGAGGACGGACCGCAGGGCCCGCGCTGGAGCCTCGGCTCCCGTTGACCCGCCCCCGGTCGGGGAAGATCGACTGTGCCGCCCGGTCCCCCGGGCGGCACACTGCATGAGCGCGGCGAACGCGCGGACACGACGCACGACAGACGCAAGGCACACGGAACGGGCGCCCGGCGCGCCCCGCAGAGAGACAGGGAACTCATGGCCGCGAACAACCGCCGCATGTCCGGCAAGAAGGGCGCGCAGGTCGGCAGCGGCGGCAAGCGGCGCCGGGGCCTGGAGGGCAAGGGGCCGACGCCCCCCGCCGAGATGCGCAAGGGGCACGCCAAGCAGCGCGCCGCCCAGTCGAAGGCCCGCCGCGCCCAGAGCGCCCGCCCGCAGCGGCGCGGCGGCGGCCGGTCCTCCTCCGAGCTGGTCGTCGGCCGCAACCCGGTCGTCGAGGCGCTGCGCGAGGGCGTGCCCGCCTCGACCCTCTACGTCCAGCAGTTCATCGACAGCGACGAGCGGGTCCGCGAGGCGCTCCGGCTCGCCTCCGAGCGCGGCGGCATCAACCTCATGGAGGCCCCGCGCCCCGAGCTGGACCGGATGACCAACGGGCTCAACCACCAGGGCCTCGTCCTCCAGGTCCCGCCGTACGAGTACGCCCACCCGGACGACCTGGCGGCCGCCGCAGCCGACGCCGGCGAGGACCCGCTGATCGTCGCCCTCGACGGGGTGACCGACCCGCGCAACCTCGGCGCCGTCGTCCGCTCCGTCTCCGCCTTCGGCGGCCACGGCGTCGTCGTGCCCGAGCGGCGCGCCGCCGGGATGACCGCCGGTGCCTGGAAGACCTCGGCGGGCGCCGCCGCGCGGACGCCGGTCGCCCGCGCCACCAACCTGACGCGCGCCCTGGAGGCGTACCGGAAGGCGGGCCTGGTGGTCGTCGGTCTGGACGCCGACGGCGAGGCCGAACTCGGCGACCTGGACGCCCTGGGCGGGCCGCTGGTCGTCGTCGTCGGCAGCGAGGGCAAGGGCCTGTCCCGGCTGGTCGGGGAGACCTGCGACGTCCGGGTGCGCATCCCGATGCCGGGCGGCGCCGAGTCGCTCAACGCCGGTGTCGCCGCGGGCATCGTGCTCTACGAGGCGGCGCGCCGCCGCGCCTGAGCCGCCGTCGGCCGGTTCGCACGGACGTCCGGCCCGGTCCCCCGCGCGGGGGGTTCCGGGCCGCCCGTCCAGGCTTGACGGGGTCCGGACACATCCGGCGGGTCAAGGCAGTGTCCTAACGACACATCACTCGGTTAGATGAGTGTGGACACCAGAACACCCCGCACGCCCACGGGGGACCGCTCGTCGGGATTCGACGACGCGCCCGCGCTGAGCATGGTGAAGGTGCCGAGCGATCCGGCCCAGGTCATCGTCAATCACGCGAGCTTCCGCGTGCAGCTGGGTGCCTCCGCGCGGCGCACCAGATCCCTGCGGATCGCGCGGCACATGAGCGCCACCCAGGACACCGCCCGCATGCTCCGGGCCGGTGCCGCGGGCCCCGCCCCGGCCCGCCGCCGCCCGGTCGTCTGGAGCGGTCGCTCCGATCCCGACGACACCGGCGCCCACCGCCTGCTCCAGGCGGTCCGGGCCGGTGCCGACCGGTACACCGAGGACCCGGGCGCCGACGCCGGCGCCACCCAGGTGATCCCGCGCGTCGGACCGGTCCCGGGCTACGGCGGCTACGACGAGGGCCCCGCCACGGAGACCCTGGAGACCCCCTTCGTCGGCGCCCAGCGCGGCCCCGCCCCCGACGGCGCCCGGCTGCTGCCCGCGATGCGCACCGTCGGCAGCGCCTACGACGAACCCGTCCGCTCCGCCGGTGACCCCGACGGGTACGACGGGTACGGCGACCCCGCGGACGGCCCGGGCCACGGCCCCGACGACGGCTGGGACGACGGCTACGACGACGACGGCCTCCTCGTCGACCGCCGGGACACGGCGGACGAGGACGGGCCGCGCTCCCGGCGGCACACCGAGGACTCCGCGCGGCACGCCTACTACCCCGGCCGCCGCATGAACCTCGGCGTGGTGCTGCTGCCGCTGCGCGTCTTCCTCGGCTTCATCTCCATCTACGCCGGCATGGGCAAGCTCTGCGACCCCGTCTACTTCGACGGCGGCGAGCGCGGCTCCATGGTCAAGTGGCTCAACACCCTGCACCCGTGGGACGTCGCCGAGCCGCTGCGCCAGTTCGCCCTCGCCCATCCGGTCGGCTCCGGACTGGTCATCGCCTTCCTCCAGGTCCTCGTCGGCGTCCTGACCGTCCTGGGCTGCTGGCAGCGCGTCGCCGCCGTCATCGGCGCCTGCCTGTCCGCCGCGCTGCTGGTCACCGTGAGCTGGAAGAGCGTCCCCGTCTACGACGCGCCCGACATCATCTACCTCGCCGCCTGGTCCCCGCTGATCATCGCGGGCGCCCCCGTCTACTCCGTCGACGGCCGCCTCGCGGGCAGCGCCTGGCGGCGGCTGGGCCCCCGCGCCGACATCTGGGACCTGCGCCGCTACGTGCTGCGCCGCGGCGCCCTCGTCACCTTCCTGGTCGCGGGGGTCACCCTGCTCGTCGGCTCGCTGCTCGGCGGCGCGGTCCGGGACGCCGACCACGTGGTCGTCCCCGGTCCCGGCCAGGCGCCGCGCAACGAGCTGCCGGGCTCCCCGCTGCCCCAGGAGCCCGGCGAGCGCGAGCGGGCCACCACGCCCGACGCCACCTCCGCCTCGCCGACCCAGGGAGCCACCTCCGGCGCCTCCGCGCCCCCGTCCGGCGGGACCGCGACGGTGCCGGGGGCGAGCCGTGACACCGGTGCCGCGACCGGCGGGACGCCCAGCGAGACCCAGGGCACCGTCGGCCAGGCCCCGCCCCGGGACAGCGCCCCGGCGGGGCAGGCGCCGAGCGCCACCACCGCCGGTCCGTCCTCCGGCGGCGCCAGCAGCGGCGCCCCGGGCGAGGGCGTGGCCCCGGGCCCGGAGAGCGGCGCCGACGACGACACCGGTGACGCCCCGTCCTCCCCGGGCGGCGAGCCGGACGGACGCCTGGTGGGCGGCCTCCTCGGCTGAGGGCCGACCGTACGACGACGGGGTCCCGCACGGTGATGTGCGGGACCCCGTCGTCATGGTGTCCGGTGGGCGGGGGCCGCCCGGACGCGGTGTGCGCGGGCCCGCCGTCCGGCCGGTTGTGCCCGGCGGCCCTCCGGGCCCGTACGGCGGGCGCAGGGGACCGGGGAGCCCTGTGCGGGGACCCGGCGGCGTGGTCCGGCCCCCGGGCGGGGAAGGGGTGCCCGGAGGCTCCTGGGCCCGCCACGGGCCCTCGGGCGCCCCGTGGCGCCCCGCTGCCGCCGTACGGCGTTCGCGGGGCTCGGTACCCGGCGCGCTCGCGGGGCTCAGCGCTCGCGGGGCTCAGCGCTCGCGCAGGGCCGCCAGTTCCCGGGCCGCCTCCGTGAGGTCCTTGGCGGTGTCGATGGCGCGCCAGTAGGAGCCCTGGGGGATCGGGAACCCGGCGAGCCGGCGCTCGCGCGCCAGCCGGGGGAAGGTGGTCCGCTCGTGGTCACCGCGCTCCGGGAGCATCGAGGCGAAGGCGGGGGAGAAGACGTAGACGCCCGCGTTGACCTCGACGGTCGACGGCGGCGCCTCGATGAAGTCCGTGATGTGCCCGAAGCCGTCGGTCTGGACGGCCCCCCAGGGCAGCCGCGGCCGGGCCAGGGCGAGGGTCGCGACGGCGTCCCGCTCGGCGTGGAAGTCGGCCAGGTCGCGCAGCGAGAAACGGGTCCAGATGTCGCCGTTGGTGGCGTACCAGGGCAGGTCGGGGTGCGGGAGGTGGGCGGCGGCGTACTTGAGGCCGCCGCCGCGGCCGAGCGGCTCCGTCTCGACGACGGTGGTGACGGACAGCGGCAGGTCGGCGTTCTCCAGCCACTTCTGGAGGACTTCGGCGAGGTGGCCGCAGGAGACCACCACGTCCGTCACGCCCTCCTCGGCGAGCCAGGCGAGCTGGTGCCCGATGATCGGGGTCCCCGTGCCGGGGATCTCGACCATCGGCTTGGGCCGGTCGTCGGTGTAGGGACGCAGCCTGGACCCCTGCCCGCCGGCCAGGACGACGGCCTGAACGGGACGGCGGGACGCGGCGTTCGGATCGGTCATGCCCGAACTGTACGTGGCGTCCCGCGCGCCCCGTCGCGGCGCCCGGACGGTGCCGCGCCGCCCGTACGGCGACGGCGGGTGCCGGGTGCCGCCGCCCCGGGCGGGGCGGTCAGCCGTGCGCGGCCAGGACGCCCGTCGCGAAGGCGGTGTCGCAGACCGGGCGGGCGTAGGACTGGGCGCGGGCGGGGCCGTAGACCCGCACGGCGGCGCGGCCCAGGGAGCGGGCGATGGAGGCGCAGTGCCCGGCCAGCGAGGGCCGGTCGTTGACGGCCTGCTGGAGGTGGGTCAGGGCGGTGCCCGGATCGTCCTCCCTCAGCTCGGTCAGCAGCCGGTCGCGCAGCACCTCGTGCGGGGCGCGGGCGGTGGCGCGGGTGGACGCCCCGACGGCCGCGGCGTCCGACGCGGCGAGCACCGAGTCCGAGGGATCACCCGACCAGTCGACCCGGGTGACGGCGAGGGTCCCGGAGAGCACCAGGACGACGGGCAGGACGAAGGCGAGAGAGCGGCCGATCCGGAGGGCGGGGCCCCGGCCGCGTCGCGTCTGTCGGGTGGCGGAGTGCTTCACGGAGTGCTTCACGCGAGTGAGGGTAGCGTCACGTAATGACATGGCGACATTCCGTCACCGGTTCGAGGGACGGGGAGCGGCCCGGGAGCAGGCGCGGGGTTGACGTACACGGCTCGAAACGTCCGTTGTGCCCGGGAGGTCCCCGGGGGCGACGAAGGGCCCCGTGGGAGGTCGCGGGGCCCTTCGTCGTCAACGCGGGTGAATTCTCCCGGCGTCTGGTTTGTCCGTGCCCGGTTCGGGTGGCGCGTCCGCGTCCGGGCGGTCGGCCGGGCGCGTTCCGGACGGTGCCGTCCGGACCGGTCCGGTGGCGCGTCAGTCGGAGAGGCGCTCGCCCGTGGAGGTCGAGAACACGTGGGTCTCGCCCGGCTGCGGCACGACGTGGACGGTGGAGCCCTTCGCCGGCACCGCGCGGCTGTTGACGCGGACCACCAGCTCCTGGGCCTCGCCGCCGACCTCGGTGCTGCCGTAGATGTAGCCGTCGGCGCCGGTCTCCTCGACGACGTTGACCGCGACGGGCAGGCCGGCCGGGGTGTCGGCGGCGTCCTTCGTCAGGGACGCGGCGGCGCCGCCGCCCAGCTCCAGCACGTCGAAGTGCTCGGGGCGGACGCCGACGGTGACCGTACGGTCGCCCTTGTCGGCGGCGGCCTTCAGGGCGTCGCGGTTGACCGGGACGACGCTGTTGCCGAACTTCACGCCGCCGTCGGTGATCGGCACCTCGATCAGGTTCATGGCGGGGGAGCCGATGAAGCCGGCGACGAAGAGGTTGGCGGGCTTGTCGTACATGCTCCGCGGCGAGTCGACCTGCTGCAGGATGCCGCCCTTGAGTACGGCCACGCGGTCGCCCATCGTCATGGCCTCGACCTGGTCGTGGGTGACGTAGACGGTGGTGATGCCGAGGCGGCGCTGGAGCGACGCGATCTGCGTACGGGTCGACACGCGGAGCTTGGCGTCGAGGTTCGACAGCGGCTCGTCGAAGAGGAACACCTGGGGGTCGCGCACGATGGCGCGGCCCATGGCGACGCGCTGGCGCTGACCGCCGGAGAGCGCCTTCGGCTTGCGGTCGAGGTACTCGCTGAGGTCCAGCATCTTGGCGGCCTCTTCGACCTTGCTGCGGATCTCCGTCTTGTTGACGCCGGCGATCTTGAGCGCGAAGCCCATGTTGTCGGCGACGGTCATGTGCGGGTACAGCGCGTAGTTCTGGAACACCATGGCGATGTCCCGGTCCTTCGGCGGCAGGTGCGTGACGTCGCGGTCACCGATGCGGATGGCGCCCCGGTTGACCTCCTCCAGGCCCGCGAGCATGCGGAGCGAGGTGGACTTTCCGCAGCCGGACGGGCCGACCAGGACGAGGAACTCCCCGTCCGCGATGTCGATCTCGAGGCTGTCGACGGCGGGCTTGTCGGAGTCGGAACCCGGGTAGATGCGGGTCGCCTTGTCGAACTGCACGGTGGCCATGGTGATGGGCCCCCTTCTACCGGCAGGAACGTGCCGGACGGTCCGTTGTAGGAAGGTGGTGGTCTGGTCCACACAGGTGAACCGAATCTGGACGGTACCTGGCGTTCACCTGGTCTGTCAGCACTTGCAGGGGTGTGAACTTCGACCGAATTCCCGATCCGCATCGTTCACCGGCTCTGTGTACAGTGGTCCCGCCCGGCGCGCGCCGCCGCGCGTCCGCCTCCTTAGCTCAGCTGGTCAGAGCGCCGCTCTTGTAAAGCGAAGGTCGTCGGTTCGAATCCGACAGGGGGCTCCACGCACCACCTGCGCCGATGCCCTCACGATCACGGATCGTGAGGGCATCGGCGTCGGTTCTTGAGCGGCCCTTCGGCCGGGTGGTGGCCGGCTCCTGCGGCGGAGTACGGGGAGGCCCCGGCGCCCGCGGACCTTCAGCGCAGGTCCGCCTCGGACCGGCGTTGCCACGCCGTCCGGACATGAGCTTCCGTGAAGAGGCGTTCCTCGCGGTCATTCCATGCTCTGATGCACGCCGTCACCGATTCGGGGCTCGGCGGAGGTGCCACCAGTTCTTCAGCGGCGAAGAGGACGGCGCTCAGCAGTTCCATGCCGGACGCGTCCTCGAATCCGGCCGTCAGGGCCGCGAACCTGGCTGCGATCTCCTCGAACCCGGGATACTCCTCGTGTACGTGCGTCCGGCCGACTGTGACGTCGCCACGATCGCAGGACGCCTTGTGGTCCTTGACGTTCTCCGGATGGGCCCGTTTGAACTGCGGCCTTCCCCGACGGCCGGGAGCGGGTCCCGGCGCTCGGCGTGCGGACCTCCGCGCACGGCGTGGGGGCGACCGCCGGGCCGCCGGCCGGGGGGGATCGTCACCGGACACCGGGGCTGGGGCGCGGTGTTCCTCGTCGGCGTCCCCGTCGTCGTCCTGGCCGTCGGCCCTGGTGATCCCCGAGTCCAGGAACCCCGTGCCGCGCCGCCGGGACCCGGCCGACGTGGTGCTCTCCGTCGCCGGGCCGGCGGGGGTCGTGTACGCGCTGGAGCGGGCCGGTGGGCAGGGCAGGGCGGACGGCGCGACCGTCGTCACCGCGCTCGGCGGGGCCGCGCTGCTCCACCTCTTCGTACGCCGCCGGCGACGGCTCGTGGAGGCCCTGCTGGACTTCTCCCTCTTCGGCGAGCGCCGTTGCGCCACCGCGACCCTGTGCGTCGTCGGATGCTTCGGCTGCTACGTCGTCCTCCTCTTCTTCCTCACCCAGTGGTTCCAGCAGACCGGCGGCTGCCCGCCGTTGCGCGCCGGGCTCGCGCGGAGGCCGCGACGGCGGGCAGCAGGGCGAGGGAGAGGACACCGCCGGCGAGGGCGAGGACGGGGTAGCCGGCGGCGGCGACCACGAGGCCGGAGGCCATGCCGCCGGTGGCCCCGGCGACGGCGATGGAGACGTCGACCAGGCCCTGGGTCCGGGCCCGGGTGGCGAGCGGGACGGTGTCCGTGATGATCGCGGTGCCGGAGACCAGACCGAAGTTCCAGCCGAGGCCGAGCAGGGCCAGCGCCAGCGCGAGCAGGGCGACGGAGTCGCCGGGGGCCGCCGCGGCGAGGACGCCCGAGGCCAGCAGGGTGACGCCGGCGGCGCCCGCGATCCTCGCGCGGCCGTAGCGGTCCACGAGCCAGCCGGTCAGCGGCGAGGGCAGGTACATCGCGCCGATGTGGATGCCGATGACGAGCCCGGAGGCGCCGGTGCCGTGGCCGTGGTCGCGCATGTGGACGGGCGTCATCGTCATGACCGCGACCATCACCAGTTGGGTGAGGACCATGACCAGCGTGCCGAGGACCACGCCCTCGCGGCTCCCGTCCGTTCCGTCCGCCCCGGGAGCGCCCGGGGCTTCGGGGGCGGCCGGACCCGCCGGGGTGCCGGACTCCCCGGCCCCGGCCGCCGCGGCGCGGGCCAGGAGCAGCGGGTCCGGCCGGAGCCACAGCGCGAGGACCAGCGCGGCCAGCGCGTAGGCGGCACCGGAGAGGAGGAACGGCCCGGCCAGCCGGGGGATGCCGAGGTGCTCGGCGAAGGTGCCGGTCGGCGCGGTGAGGTTGGGCCCGACGACACCGCCGAGCGTGGTGGCGACCAGGACGGTGGAGACCGCGCGGGCCCGGTGGCCGGGAGCGGCCATGTCGGCTCCGGCGTAGCGGGCCTGGAGGTTGGTGGCCGTGCCCGCGCCGTAGACGAACAGGGCGGCGAACAGCAGGACCGGGACGTCCAGGACGGCGGCGAGGATCACACCGGCCGATCCGACGGCGCCGGTGAGGTAGCCGGCGGCGAGCCCGGGGCGGCGGCCGTGCGTCTGGGAGACGCGGCCGACGACGACGGCGGCGAGCGCCGACCCGGCGGTGAACAGGGTGCTGGGCAGCCCGGCGAGGCTGGTGCTGCCGAGCATGTCCTCGGCCAGCAGGGCGCCGACGGTGACCCCGGCCGCGAGACCGGCTCCGCTGAGGACCTGGGAGGCGACCAGGACGCGCAGGATGCGGGCCTGGGCCCGGCCGGGGTCGGGTATGGGGGCGGTCGTGCCCGCGGATGCGGTGCTGGTCATGGTCTCTTCCGGAGTAGGGGTGCGGAGCGGGGACAAAGGGTGCGGAGGCGGCGCACCGGGCACGGCGCGGTCCGGTCATTGTGCGGTGTCGCGCGCGGGCGCGGCAGGGCGGTGGGGGCGGTGGGGCACGCCGGCGCCCGCCCGCGTCCCCGGCCGGGCCCGTCCCGTTCCGTCCCCCGTATCGCCCCGCCTTCCCGAGCCGCACGCCGCCGCGGCCATAGCCACCCGCCCCGGCGCCCCGGCCGTTCCCACCTGTTTCCGCTGCCCGCGCTGCCCGCGCGGGTGGAGGCACACGGGGGGACCGGCTCAGGGGTGCAGGTCGTGGGCGATCTCCAGTTGCGGGCGTTCCAGGGCGTCGCCGTCCTCCAGGTTCCAGAGGAGGTTCTGGAGCACGCGGCCCAGGCACCAGGCGTGGGCCCGGGCGCGGTCCAGGCCGAGGACGTCGGTCAGGGCGTCGAAGCGCCACTGGGTCTCGGCGGGGTCGTAGCGGTTGTCCAGGGCCGGGAGCAGGTCGAAGCCGGGGTCGCCCGCGAGCGGCTTGGGGTCGATGGCGAGCCAGGGCGCGCGCCCGGAGCCGAGGACGTTGCCGTAGTGCAGGTCCCAGTGGAGGAGGCGGTCGCCGGGCTCGTCCACGACCTCCCGGACGGCGGCGGCGCAGCGCGCGACCAGGCGGCGGGACGCGGGGTCGGGGACGGCGGCCAGGGCCCGCGGGGCCTGATCCAGCATGCCGTGCGCGATGTCGCCGAGACCGCGCAGCCCGGGTGGCGCGGGCACCGCGGTGAGCCGGGCCAGCAGCCGGGCGATCACCAGGGCGGCCTCCCGGGAGTCCGGGAGGTGGTCCAGGGTGCGCTCGGCGTCGAGGCGTTCCAGCAGCATCGTGCCGGTGCCCGGGTCGTGGCCGAGCAGGCGCACCGCCCCGTCGCCGTCCCACCGGCGCAGGGCCACCGGCTCGCCCTCCGTCTCGGCGTCGAGCGCCTGGAGCTTCAGCGCGGCCGGGACGCCGTCCGCGCGGCGGACGACCGGCAGGACGAGCGCGGCCCAGCCGTGCCGCGCGGGTCCGTCCGGGCGCAGGTCCCACTCGTCGAGGAACCGCTCCGCCAGGGCGGGCAGCGCGGCGGCGAAGACGCGGCCGGCCTCCCCGCCGTACTTGGCCAGGCTCGCCGCGAGTTCCTCCGGTACGTCGATCACCCACGCGACGCTACCCGTGGCGGGGAGCCGGGGGCAGCCGGTTTTCGCGCCGCGTCCGGCGGATTCCGTGGCCGGACGCGACGGTATCCGCCGGGGACAACGGCGCCCGGCGGGGATGACGTCCCCTGTCGTGAGCGGTCCGGACCCCGGCGTCGCCACCGGTGGCGTCTCCTTCCGGTACGCCGACGACGGCCTTTTGGCGGTGCGGGAGCCGCTGCCCGGCGACGCACCGGCGGACGGGGTGATCGTCGGCGGCGGCCACACGGGGCGGGCGGCGTACCACCCCGGGAGGGCGGCGCCGTCGCCGCGGAGCACCGTGCCGGACCGGTGCTCCGCTGCTACGGCGCCCCGGTCTCCCCCGGCCGGCCCGGCCGGCGGACCGGGTGCCGGGCCGCGGCTGAGCCCGCCGGGCGCCGATCCCTCCGGGGCGGCCACGGCCGGAAGAGCGGCCACGGCCGGAGGGGCGGCCACGACCGGAAGGGCGGTCTCCGCCGCGAGGGCGAGGGCGAGGGCGGGGGCGTCCGGTCCGGGAAGGGGGGCCGTGCGGGGGCCCGCGCCTCACCGGTCTTCCGGGCCCCGCCCCGCTCGCCCTCCCGGACCGTGCCGGTTCAGCCCACCGGGTCCGGGGCGCCGCCGGTGGCACGGCCGTCGTGGCCGGGGGCCTTGGCCGTCACCATCAGGCCCGCGACCACGGCCGCCAGCAGCATGATGCCCGCGGCCAGCCAGATGGCGACCGTGTAGCCGTGCACGATGCCCTCCCGGACCACCCGGTTCCGCTGCGAGGGGTCGGTCAGATGGGCGGTGATGTAGGTCGCGCTGCTGGTGGTGGCGATGGTGTTGAGCAGCGCGGTGCCGATGGAACCGCCCACCTGCTGCGAGGTGTTGACGGTCGCCGAGGTCACCCCGGAGTCCTGCGGGGCGACGCCCGCGGTGGCGGTGGAGAAGACCGGCATGAAGGTGAGGCCCATGCCGAGGCCCATCAGCAGCAGGGCCGGGAGGATCTCCCCGGCGTAGTCGGAGGCGACCGTCATCTGGGCGAGCAGCACCATGCCGCCGGAGGCCAGCAGCATCCCCGGGACCATCAGCAGCCGCGGGCCCACACGGGGCAGCAGCCGGGCGGAGATCTGGGTGGAGCCGATCACGATGGCGATGGTCATCGGCAGGAAGGCCAGCCCGGTGCGCACCGGCGAGTAGTCCAGGATGACCTGGAGGTAGTACGTCATGAACAGGAACAGCCCGAACATGCCGATGACGGCCAGCATCATCGTCAGGAAGCAGCCCGCGCGGTTGCGGTCGCGGATGATGTGCAGCGGCAGCAGGGGCATCGGCGCCCGGGTCTGCCACCAGACGAAGGCGGCCAGCAGCACCAGGGCCGCGGCGAACAGCGCCAGGACGAGCGGCGAGGTCCAGCCGTGCGGCTGGGCCTCGCTGAAGCCGTAGACGAGGGTGACCAGGCCGCCGCAGCCGAGGAGCACTCCGGGCACGTCCAGGCGGGCGCCCGCGTGTCCCGGGCGGTCGTGCAGCAGGGTCAGCGCCCCGGTCACGGCGACCACGGCGATCGGGATGTTGACGTACAGGCACCAGCGCCAGCTCAGGTACTCGGTGAGGAAGCCGCCGACGATGAAGCCCACGGCGGCGCCGCTGCCGGCCAGCGCGCCGTAGATGCCGAACGCCTTCCCGCGCTCCCGGGGGTCGGTGAAGGTGGTCGTCAGCAGGGAGAGCGCGGAGGGGGCCAGGACGGCGGCGAAGACGCCCTGGAGGGCGCGGGCACCGAAGAGCATGGGAGGGCCGACGGCGGCGCCGCCGATCGCGGAGGCGCCCGCGAAGCCGATCAGGCCGATGACGAAGGTGCGCTTGCGCCCCACGAGGTCGGCGATGCGCCCGCCGAGGAGCAGCAGCCCGCCGAACGCCAGGGTGTAGGCGGTGATGACCCACTGCCGGTTGGCGTCGGACATGCCGAGTTCGCGCTGCGCGGAGGGCAGGGCGATGTTCACGATGGTCGCGTCGAGGACGACCATCAGCTGGGCCAGGGCGATCACCACCAGCCCCCACCAGCGGCGGGGATCGGAGTCCGCGGGCGCGGCCGGCTCGTCGGTCCGGGTGCCACTCATTGGGCCAGAACACCATGGAACGGGGGGTGCCGCACCTCGTCGGAGCGGGCCGCGGCGGGCGCGGCACGGGCCCGTTCCGGCCCGCCCGCCCCAGGGCCGCGCGGCCCGGCCCGCCGCTGCCCCCAGGGACCGGGATCCGGTTCCCGGCCCGGCCCCGGGGGGCTCCCGTCAGGGCTCCAGGACCACCTTCCCGACGGTGGCCCGGCTCTCCAGCGCGCGGTGCGCGGCGGCGGCCTCCGCGAGCGGGAAGCGCTGGACCGCCGGGGTGAGCCGCCCCGCGGCGGCCTCGGCGAGGGCCCGCAGTTCGAGGGTGCGCAGCGGGTCGGGGCCACCGGTCCGGTTCATCATCACCGGGCCGAGGACCTGCTCGGAGACGCCCTCCACGAGATACGGCGCGCCGTCGTGCAGGCCCCGGCCCGACCAGCCGAAGACGAGGTGCCGCCCGCCGGGCCCGAGGAGGGCGACGGCCTCGCGGGCGATGTCCCCGCCGACGCCGTCGTAGACCACGGTGACGGCGCGTCCGCCCAGGTGGGCGCGGACCCGTTCCGGCCAGCCCGGATCGGTGTAGTCGACGGCGAGGTCGGCGCCGTTGGCCGCGACCCGGGCGGTCTTCTCCAGGCCCCCGGCGAGGCCGATCACGGTGGCCCCGGCGGTCCGGGCGTACTGCACCAGCAGGGTGCCGATGCCTCCGGCGGCGGCCGGGACCAGGACCACCGAGCCGGGCCCGAGGTCGGTGAACTGCACGATGCCCATGGCCGTGCGGCCGGTGCCGATCATGGCGACGGCCCCGGCGAAGTCCAGGTTCCCCGGGATGTCGTGCAGGCGGTCCGCCTCGGTGACGGCCAGTTCGGCGTAGCCGCCGGGGCGGAAGCCGAGGTGGGCGACGACCCGGCGGCCCAGCCAGGTCTCCGGGGTGCCCCCGCCCACCGCGTCGACGACCCCGGCGACCTCGCGGCCGGGGACGGTGGGCAGCGCGGGCAGTTCGGGCAGCGGGCCCCGGATGCCCTCGCGCACGGCGGTGTCGAGCAGATGGACCCCGGCCGCGCGGACGGCTATGCGGACCTGCCCCGGGCCGGGCCGGGGGTCCTCCACCTCCTCCGGTACGAGGTTCTCGGCGGGGCCGAAGGCGTGCAGTCGGACGGCGTGCATGGGTCCCCCAACGGTGGGCGGTGCGGGTGCGCGCACGGCCCGGCGGCCGGACCGTGCGGTGTTCCCCACTCCACCGCCTCAAGTTCGCTTGAGGTCAAGTGCGGCCCTGCGGCCGGGCCGTTCGCGCAGGTCGGGGCCGTTGTCAGTGGCGGCGGGCAGGATGGGGTGATGGCGAGGAGAGCGGCGGGCGACGCCCGCACGGGCGGTGGCGGTGCGGGGCGCGGTGGCACGGGGCGCGGCGGGGCGGCGGTGCGCCCGCCGCGGCGCCCCGAGGTGCGGCTGCCGCCGCTGGTGCCGTTCGGCGGCGGCGGGCTGGAGCCGGACGGGGACTACGACGCGCTGGAGTTCCGGGACGCCGACCTCTCCGGGCAGGACGGCGCGGGCGCCCGCTTCATGGACTGCGCGCTGACCGGCTGCGTGCTGGACGAGGCGTCGCTCCAGCGCGCCCGGCTGCTGGACTCGGTCCTGACCGGGGTGCGCGGGGTCGGCACCCGGCTCACCGAGGCCACCCTGCGCGATGTGGAGCTGGTCGACGCCCGGCTGGGCGGGGTCCAGGTGCACGGCGCGGTGCTGGAGCGGGTGCTGGTCCGCGGCGGCAAGATCGACTATCTGAACCTGCGCCGGTCCCGGCTCAAGGACGTGGTCTTCGAGGGCTGTGTGCTGGTCGAGCCGGACTTCGGGGGCGCGGTGCTGGAGCGGGTGGCGTTCGTGGACTGCGCGCTGCGGGGCGCCGACTTCAGCGCGGCCACCCTGGCGGACGTCGATCTGCGCGGTGCCGTCCCGCTGGAGCTGGCGCGGGGCGTGGACCGGCTCTCCGGGTCGGTGATCAGCCCGGCCCAGCTCCTGGACCTGGCGCCGGTGCTGGCGGCGGAGATGGGGGTGCGGGTGGTGGCGGAGTAGGGCGCCGGCCGGGCCCGGGGGACGGGCCCGCGGGACGGGAGCGGGGGCTCCGGGCGGGAGACGGGAGCGGGGAGCGCGGGGCCTGTGACGGGGCGCCGGTCCCCGGCCCCTCCGGTGCCCGGTGCGACAACCTCCGCCCGGGGCGGCCGGGCGCGTGCCCGTCCCGGGGGCGTGGTCCCGGTGGGGACCCGGAGTCGGTGCCGGGCGCGGATTCGGTGTCGGGCGCGGTCCCGGCTCCCCGGGGCCGCGCGCCGCCCCGGTGTCAGGGAAGGCGGGGGAAGCGGGACTGGAGGGTCCAGATCGCCGGGTTGTCCGCCAGGTCCTCGTGCAGGTCGGTCAGGTCGGCGATCAGGTCGTGCAGGAAGTCCCGGGCCTCGCGGCGCAGCGCGGCGTGCGGGAAGTCCAGCGGCCGCTCGGTGACGGGCAGCCACTCCGCCTCGATGTCGACCCAGCCGAAGCGGCGCTCGAACAGCAGCCGGTCGGTGGACTCGGTGAAGTCCAGCTCGGCGCGCTGCGGCCGGGCGGCCCTGGAGCCCGCCGGGTCCCGGTCGAGCCGCTCCACGATGTCGCACAGCGCCCACGCGAAGTCCAGCACCGGCACCCATCCCCAGGCCGTGGAGATCTCCCGGTCCTCCTCGGTGTCCGCGAGGTACACGTCCCCGCAGAACAGGTCGTACCGCAGCGCGCGGACGTCCGCGCGGCGGTAGTCGGTCTGCGGGGGGTCGGGGAAACGGGTGGAGAGGGCGTAGCCGATGTCGAGCACGGAGGTGATGGTGTCACGCCCCCGGGCCCGGCCGTCCCCGCACCCCTGCCGCCCGGCGCTCCCCGCCCGCCTGCCGCCCGGCGCTCCTCGCGGGGGCGCGCCCGCCCGCCCCGCCGTCCCGGCGCGGGGCCGGTCCTCCCCGCCCCCGCCCGCGCGGGCCGTTCGCCCCCGCCGTTCCGGCCCGGGGCCTTCGGCCTCGGGCCACCCGCGCGGCCCGTTCGGCTCCGCCCGCGCGGATGTCACGGCGCCGGGGGTCTGCCCTCGCCGTACAGCCAGTCGTCCCAGACCTCCGTGAAGTCCTTGCCGGGCACCGTCCGCTCCACGTACGCCGTGAACGCGGCGGTGTCCGCGTTGCCGTGGCGGTGGGCCGCGGCCCAGCCGCGCAGCAGGGCCCGGAAGGCGCCGTCGTCGCCGACCGTCCGCCGGACGCGGTGCAGCACCATCGCCCCGCGCTGGTAGACGGGGCTGTCGGAGATGTGCGCCGCACCGCTCGGCTCGGCGGGCGGGAAGGCCCAGACCGCCCGTGCGGCCTCCTCGTCGCCGTCGGAGCGGACGCCGTCGTACCGCGCCCGGAACGTCTCCTCGGCCGTGGCGCCGCCGTGGTCCTCCGCCCACAGCCACTCCGCGTAGGTGGCGAACCCCTCGTTGAGCCACATGTCCCGCCAGGAGCGGGGGGTGACCGAGTCGCCGTACCACTGGTGGGCGAGTTCGTGGACGAGGGTCGACAGGTCGGGGGCGCCGGGGAAGTACGGCCGGTTCTGGGTCTCCAGGGCGTAGCCGGAGTCGCCGGGGCGGTCGACGATCACGCCGGTGGAGGAGAAGGGGTAGGGGCCGAAGACCTCCTGCCCCCACTCCACGATCTCCGGGAGGCGCGCCAGCACCGCGCGGCTCGCCGCCTCCTGCTCCGGGTCGACGGCGGTGTGGACCGGCAGCCCGTCGGCGGTGGTGGAGCGCAGGACCCGCCAGCGGCCGATCGCGACCGTGGCGACGTAGCTCGCCATCGGCTCGGTGACGCGCCAGCGGGCGGTGGTCCGCCCGTCCCGGGTCGAGGTGCCCGCCGGTTCACCGTTGGACACCACCCCGAGGCCCTCGGGGACGGTCACCGCGATGTCGTAGGCGGCCTTGTCGGAGGGGTGGTGGTTGCCGGGGTACCAGGCCATGGAGCCGGTGGGCTCGCCGAGCCCGACCGCGCCGTCGGCGGTGGGCAGCCAGCCCTCCTCGGAGCCGTCGGGGTCGGTGATGGTCTCCGGCCGGCCGGAGTAGCGGACGGCGACGCGGAAGACCGTGCCCCGGTCCAGGTCGTCGGCGGGGCGCACGGTCAGTTCCTGCCCGGCCCGGTTCCAGCGGGCGGGGCGGTCCTGGACGGTGACCTCCTCGACGCGCAGGCCCTTGAGGTCGAGGTTGAAGGCGGAGAGGTCCCGTGTGGCGCGGGCCGTGATGACCGCGGTGCCCGTGAGGCGGGCGGCGGCCGGGTCGTAGGCGAGGTCGAGGCCGTAGTGGCGCACGTCGTAACCGCCGTTGCCCGCCCTCGGGAAGTACGGGTCGCGCAGCCCCGGCCCGCCCGGCCCGCCGCGCACCCCGCCGCAGCCGCCCAGGGCCGCGACGGCCGCGAGGGCGACGGCGGCGGCGAGCGGACGGGCGGGACGCATGGCGCGATCCTATGGTCCGGCCCGCTCACCCGCCGGGAGCGGTGCGGCGGCGCGGTGAGCGGGGCACCCGCCGTGGCCCGGGGCGCGCCCGGGGTGGCTGGGTGCCCGCGGTGACTTGGGGTGCCCGCTGTGACTGGGGCGCCCGCCGTGCGGCGGCGCCGCTCCGCCCCGCCCCGCCGGGGGCGCGCACCGGTGCCCGGGGCGGGGCGGGACGCGGGTCCTCTGACGCGGCCCGGTCGGCTCGGTGCCCCGGGGAGCGTGCGCGATCCGGCGGGCCGCCCGGGGGCGGCCCACCGCAGGGCGACGTGAGGCCCCCGACGCCGCGGCGGGACGCCGCGCCCGGGCGCGTCCCGGTGCGCACGGGTGTCGGGATCCGGGGCCGGATCCGGTGCCGGGCCCCAGGAGGGGCGCTGCGGGGCGCGGCAGAGGCAGAGGCGGAGGTGGAGGCGGAGGCGGCGGGAGCGGAGGCGCGGGGTGGGGGCGGGGTGAGGACGGGGGCCGGCGGGGGAGTGGCCGCTCGGCCGCCCCCGCCGGCCCCTGCTCCTCCGCCCGGCCCACCGGTCACCCGGGCGGACCCCCGCGGCCCTCCGGTGATCCGAGCGGCCCCGGCGGTCCCAGCCGCAGTGGCCGCAGTGGCCGCAGCGGCCTCAACGGCCCTATGGCCCCCGGCTCAGCGCAGGGTGTCGGCGCCGGCCCGGGCGAACTGTTCGTCGAGGGTGCCGGAGGGGGCGCCGGCGACGCCGATGCCGGCGATGGGGGCG
>NZ_JBVKAT010000022.1:0-119602 GCF_055598485.1 Streptomyces sp. NPDC107521 | reverse complement strand
GCGGCCTGGGCGGCCTTGGTGGCGGCGTCGGCGGTCAGGTGGGTGGTCGAGGTGGTGGTGTTGCCCCTGACGTTCGCCACCGCCGCGGCCGGGGCCCGGTCGGGCGTGGTGTCGGAGGCGCCGGCCGAGTGGGCGCCGACACCGCCGAGGGCGACCGCCGCGGCGACGGAGGCGCCGGTGATCACACGGGTACGCTTCGAGAGCTTCTTGGCGTGCTTCATGAGAGTCCAACTCCACGGGGTGGGAAAGGCGGTCCGGACACCGGTCGCGGGTGCGGGTGCGGAGCGACGGCCGGGCCCGGTGGGCCCCGGTTCCCGCTGTCCCGCTCCGGTCTCCATCCTGTGCCCGGAACCCCCTCCGCCCCGTCGGTGGACCGGCTGCCCCCGGCGCACCGGCCGGACGACCCGGGGGTCATCCGATCGGCTGGCCCGGGAACCCCCACCACCGGGGACGACGCGGACCCGTCCCGGGTTCCGGGTTCCGTCCGGCACCTCGCCGCGTCCACCCCGCGGCCCGTCGTGCCCCGTCCACCCCGCGGCCCGTCGTGCCCCGTCCACCCGGGCCGGCCGCGCCGGGATCCCCGCCGTCGTCCAAGCCCTTCCCCGACTCGGCGCGGACGCAGGGGACTTCGCACCCCGCAGAGGGATGCCGGAGCGATCCGCACCGCCGTTTCCCGCTGCCGGGCGCCTCGTTGGACAGTCGGCGGGGTGCCCGGAAGCGCCGACGGCAGGGGGCGGATGTGCGGCAGGAGCGAACAGCGGACGGGACGGGGAAGCGCCCCGCACGGGTCGGCGGTGGCGGATGTCCCGTGGTCCAAGGGGCCCGAGCCGCGGGTCCCGGTGACCGCCCGGTGCCCCGACCGGCCGAAGAGGTCCCTTTCCGGCAGGACGCCGCGCCGTACGGCGCCTTCCGCAAGGACCTGGGCCGATGCCCTGAACCGGCCCTGGAGACAGGGGAGTCGCGACGTCCGGTGCCTTCCGCGGTCCGCGCGTCGTGACCGGACGGACCCGGCCCACCGGGCTGATCTGCCTGGCCCTGACGCTGACCGGGCTGGCCGGCGCGTTGTGGGCGGCGCACGGTCGCGGCCCGGGAGCGGCCGAGTCGGCGGCCACCCTGCTGCCCGCGCTGGCGGGGCTGTACCTGGCGTGGGAGGGCTTCCGCGCCGACCGCGCGGAGGCGTCGGAGGACCGGGGAGTCGCGGAGTGCGCCGACCGACTGGCGGTGACCGTGCGCAACCAGTGGGAGGCCGAGGCACGCCTCCGCCGCCTCTACGATCCCCACCCCCTGCCCGTGTCCTGGGTGCCGGCCGATCCGGACCTGACCGAGGACTGGCCGCGGCTGCGGGCGATCGCGGCGAACTGGCCGGGAGGGCCGCCCGCCGACCCCCGGGGGTGGGCGGCGAGCCCCGGTGACCTGGCGGGGACGGGTGCGGACATCGCCGACGTCCTGCTGCGCCGGACCCCCACCCGGCGCCTGGTCGTTCTCGGCGCCCCGGGATCGGGGAAGACCATGCTGATGGTGCGCCTCCTGCTCGCGGTGGTCGCGTCGCGCGAGCCGGGCGGCGCGGTCCCCGTGCTCTTCCCGCTCGCCTCCTGGAATCCGGCCGCGCAGAGCCTGCCCGCGTGGCTCGCCCGGCAGCTCACCCGGGACTACGCCGGGCTGCGGGGTCCCGCCCCGGCCTCCATGGGCCGAATCAACCGGGCCGAGGCGCTGCTGGAGCACCGGCTGGTCCTGCCGATCCTGGACGGTCTCGACGAACTTCCCCCCGGCGCCCGCGCGGTGGCGCTCGACGCCGTCGGCCGGGCACTGCCGCCCGGCCAGGCCGTGGTCGTCACCAGCCGCGTCGACGAGTACCGCCAGGCCCTGCGTCCTCCGGCGGGGGTCCCGGCGTGCCCGGCCGGAGCGGCGGGCATCGAACTCCTTCCCCAGACGGCCGCCGACACCGCCGCCCATCTGTGCCGCGACGCCGGTGGCGGGAGCGGCGCGGCCGCCCGTTGGGAGCCCGTCCTCACCCGGCTCGGCTCCGGCGCCCCCGTCGGGCAGGCACTGGCCACCCCGCTGATGGTGTTCCTCGCCCGGACCGCCTACAACCCGCGTCCCGGCGAGCACCCGGCCGGTCTGCCCGATCCCGCCGAACTCTGCGACGAGGACCGGCTGCAGACCAGGGCGGCCGTCGAGCGCCACCTGTTCGACGCGTTCGTTCCCGCGCTCTACCGGCGCCGGCCCGGGGAGGACGGCCGATGGGGCCCCGAGCGCGCGGAACGGGCACTGGTCCATCTGGCCGGGCATCTGCAGCACACCCTCGGCGGCACCCCGGACCTGGCCTGGTGGCAGTTGCACGCGGCCATGAGCCGGCATGCGCACCGGGCCGTCCTCGCGGCAACCGCCGCGTTCACCGCAGGACTCGGTGCCCTGAGCGCCGGTCCGACGGTCGGTGCCGGTGCCGGTCTCGCCGCGGGCCTGCTGGGGTGGCGTACCGGTGGCAGTCCCCGGCGGCTGCCGGCGGTCGCCTTCCAGTGGTCCGGCGCGGGGTTCGCCCTGGGGCTGGCGTGGGCCCTGGGCTTCGGACTCGTCCTGGTCCTGGCGGCCCGGACCGGTCCGGTGCCCGGCCTGGTGGCCGCCCTGCTCCTCGGCCCCGCGACGGGCGTGTGGCTCGGGCGCGGGGTCGTGCTCCTGGCCGGGCGGGAGACCCGGTCCCCCGATCTCGCCCTCGCCGTCGGACCGGCGACGCTGCTCCGCCGGGACCGCCGGGTCTTCGGCCGGCTGCTCGCCGAGTTCGCGTTCGGCTACGGGCTCGTCCCGGCCCTGGCCCTGCCCGCCCTGTCCGGCGGCGCGGGGACGGACCCGGCCACGACGGCCGCCGCGGTCCTCCTCGTCCCCGCCTTCGGCCTCTGCGGGGCCTTCGCCTACGCGTCCTGGGGCCACTTCGCCCTCGCCCGCTGCCATCTCGCGGCCCGCCGCCGACTGCCCCGGAACCTCATGGCGTTCCTGGCGGACGCCCACCGCCGAGGCGTCCTGCGGCAGGCCGGGGCGGTGTACCAGTTCCGCCACATCGACCTCCAGCACCACCTCGCCGACCGCTGACACCCGTCGCGGCCCGGGGCGCCCGCGGTGGGCGGGAGGGGCCGGGCGGCCCGGGGCGGGAGGCGGCGGCGCGGGGGCCGCGGGCCGTGACCGGCGGGACCGCGGGCCGCGACCGGTACCGGCCGATGTCGCCGGCCGGGCCGCCGGACGCCCCGAAGGGCCGCGACCGGGCGGCCACCGGCACGGGCCGCCCGGTCTCCCTCCCCGCCTCCAGGCACCCCGCCCCGTACGGCACATGCCCGCCCGGACCCGCCAAGAGCCCGGCCCGGCAGCGCACTTCGCCGTCCCGTACCGGTCGTCCATTCGCGAATGTGCCAGTGCGCATGCGCGCGTGCACCACAGCGGGACCGCCCCGGTTCGTACCGTCGTGGGCGTACCGGCCTCCGCAACGGTCAACGACGACCGCCGGGCCCCGAAGGGCTCCGCACACGAGGGAGTGGACGAGCAGTGCACCTCGATCTGCGCACGGTGACGCGGCACCCGGCCCCAAGGACCGGTGGGGTGGACACCCGGACGCGCGGACCGGAGCACGGCGACCGCCGCCACGGCACCGGCACCGTCGGCCGGTTGACCGCCCCTCCGGCCGGACCGCCGCCCCGCCGTCACGACTCGGCCCGCCCCGTACCCGGCCCGCCGTCGCCGCCCGGAGCGCGCGGGCCCCCGACGTGCGCGCCGCGAACGCCCCGGACCCCACTGGGAGGCCCGGCCCCGGGCGGGGAGGGAGGCCGGAACGCCCCGACCGCCGGACGGGCCCGGCCGGCACCCCGTGCGGACGGGATCCGCCACCGGCACCGACCCGCCACCGGCACCGACCCGCCGACGGTGCACTGCGCCGCCCGAGCCGCGGAGGCACCACCGCTTCCTCCGCCGGGCCGCGCACGACACCCCCGCCCGTACCGCCCAGACCGTACCGCCCGCACCGGCCCCCGCGCCCCGACCGATCCGGCCCCGGACCGGCCTCCACCGCCCGCTCATCCGGCGGGACTCCACACCGTCCAGGGAGGACCCCATGCCCGAACACGCCACGACCGTGGACCGACCGCCGGCCGCCCCGCCCGGGGAGACGCGCACCGTCCTGGAGGAGGCCGCGCGGATCCTCGGTGAGGACAGGGTGCTGCGCCCCCGGGACGAGGCGGGGGAGAGCGGGCTGCTGGGACCCAACACCAGCCTGTTCCGCTCCCGCCGGGTCGCGGCGGTCCTGCGGCCCGCCACCGCCGAGCAGGTCGCCGAGATCGTCGGGCTGTTCTCCCGCACGCCGGACTCCGGGAGCCTGCACGCCGTCAGCACCGGCCGGAACTGGGGCCTCGGATCCCGCGAACCGGCACAGGACGGCGCCACCGTGCTCGACCTCGGCGGCCTCGACCGGGTCCGGGAACTGGACCTGGACGCGGGATGGGCCGTCATCGAGCCCGGCGTCACCCAGGGCGGGCTGTCGCGGCTGCTGGAGGGCACGCCCCGGATCACCAACGTCACCGTCTCCGCCGCGTCGACCAGCGTCCTGGGCAACGCCCTGGACCGCGGCGTGGGCCTGCGCGGTCAGCGCACCGAGGACCTCGCCGGGCTGGAGGTGGTCCTGCCGGGCGGGGAGAGGGTCCGTGTCGGCTGGTGGCCCGCCCCGGGCCGCACCGCACCGCTCTACCCGCACGGCCTGGGCCCCTCCGCGCTGCCCCTGTTCGTCCAGTCCAACCTGGGCGTGGTGACCGCCGCCGTCGTCCGGCTGCCCCCACGGCCCGAGGCCGTCCGGGTGACCCGGCTGACCTTCCGGCACGCCGACCTGGCCGCGGTGACGGACACCGTGCGCCGCTGGGTCGCCCAGGGGCTGACCCGGGGCGTCCCGAGGATCTATGATCCCGCCGCCGCACGCTCCTACGGCGGCGACGGGGACGCGTACATGGCGCACCTCCCGGTCGACGGCACCCCCGCGTCGGTGGAGGCGCTCACCTCCGTCCTGACCGCCGAGGCCCACCGCTGCGGCCTGTTCAACGATGTCAGCAGTACCGAGGGCACCGACCCCGGCCACCCCCTGCACGAGATCACCGGCCTGGTGGAGCGCGCCTACGCGGGCGACCCCGACCTCGCCGACCGCCTCTTCGAGGACAAGATGGGCGTACCGGCCCACGAGGTCGACAGCGCCGCGGGATTCCTCTTCTTCCTGCCGCTGCTGCCCTTCGCCGGCGACGCCGTCGCCCGCGCGGACGGGCTGCTCCGCGAGGTGGCGGAGGAGACCGGGGTACGGCTCTCGGCGACCCTGCACCTGCTCGGCCCCGACCTCATCGACTGCGTGGTGGCGATGAAGTTCCCCCACGAGACGGAGGCCGCCGAGCGGGCCCACCGGGCACTGGACCGGCTGTACGCGGCGTACGCCGCCGCCGGGTTCACTCCCTACCGGCTGGACGTCGACCACGCCGGTGAGCGCGACGCGCTGGCCCCCGACCCCGCCGCCGTCGCCCTCACCCGGCGGCTCAAGGCCCTCCTCGACCCCAACGACGCCATCGCACCCGGGCGTTACCGCTGACCGTGGAACACCGTCGCACCACCGGATGAGACAGGGGACTACGCACATGGCCACACCCCAGGCGCCCGCCACCGGGCGCACCCCCACCGCGCCGGACACGGCGGAGGAACTGCTCCGGCGGGCCGAGGAACTCGTCCCGGTGCTGCGGGCCGCCTCCCCCGACATCGAGGAGGCCCGCAGACTGCCCGGCACGGTCGTCCAACAGCTCCGCGACGCGGGCGTCTTCCGCATGGGCGTACCGGTCGACCGGGGCGGCCCGGGGCTCGACTCCGTCCAGCAGACACTCCTCGTGGAGATCCTCGCCCGCGGCGACACCTCCGCCGCCTGGTGCGCCATGATCGGCATGGACACCCCGCTGTACGCGCAGTTCCTGCCCGAGTCCGTCGCCCGGGACGAACTGGGCGACCCGGACACCGTCACCGCCGGGCTGATCCTGCCCCTGGGCCGGGCGGACCGCGTCCCGGGAGGCTACCGGGTGACCGGACGCTGGCCGTTCGGCAGCGGCATCACCCACGCCGACTGGGTGGTGGCCGGGTGTTTCGTCCACAAGGACGGCCGGCCCGAACCCGGGCCCCCGGGAGCGCCGGGCCTCTGGCGCATCATGCTCGCCCGCCGCGAGGAGTTCGAGGTCCTCGACACCTGGCACACCACGGGCCTGGCCGGCAGCGGGAGCCGCGACTACCGGGCCGAGGACCTGTTCGTCCCCGAGCGGCACTCCTTCAGCCTCGGCTCCCCCCGCGTCTCCGGTCCGTACGCCACCCCGGAGGCGATCCTGCGCAACATGCCCGGGGTACCGCTCGGCGTGGCGCGGGCCGCCCTGGACCACGTGCGCGAACTGACCGCCGGGCGCGTCGAGCGGGCCACCGGCGTCCCGTGGGCCGAGTCCTACCGGGTGCAAGTGGCCGTCGGCGAATGCGAGATGGAGCTGTCCGCGGCCCGGCACGCCGTCTACGGCAGCCTGCGGCGGCAGAGCGCCGTCCTCGCGTCGGGACGCGACCCGCTCCCCGACGAGCGGGTGGACACCGTCCTCGCCCGGGTCAACGCCTTCCGGGTGGCGCGCGGCATCGTCACCCGCCTCTACGACCTCATGGCGACCGCGGCCATCTACCGGCCCTCGCCGCTGGACCGCTGGTTGCGCGATCTGACCACGATGCGCCAGCACGTGATCGCGCAGGACCAGATCCTCCAGTCCGCCGGGGCGCATCTGCTCGGCGGCACCCCGCAGAACCCGTTCAGCCTGGGCCTGGTGCCCTGACCGACCCCTGCGTACCGGCCCCCGCCCGGCAGTTCGCGCGTACCGGCCCCTGCTCGGGGGTCCGTGCGTACCGGCACTCGCTCGGCCCTCCGGGGCGGGGGAGACCCGGCCCGGACCGCCGGGCGGGGGCCGCCGCCCGGCCCGCCGCGCCTGCCCGTCGGCCCGCACCGGATCACGTCGGCCGACGTGTGCGGGTGCGGTGCGGTTCGGGGTGCGTCGGAGGTGGAGGCGGAGGTGGAGGCGGGTGGGGGTGGGGGTGAGGGCGAGGGCGGGGCCGGCCCCGGGGCACGGGCCCCGACTCCCTCCGCACGACCGCGCGGGGGAGTCCCACGCCCCGTGCCGCTCCCGGCCGGGGTGCCTTTGCGCGGGCGGATCCGCGCCCCGCGCCGTCCCTGCTCGTCCCGCCTGCCGTCCCTCCAGCGGGTCCGTCCGGTCCCGTCCGGTCCCGTCCGGTCCCGTCCGGCTCGTCGCCCGGCCGCGCGCCGCTTCCCCGTACGGCCGTGAGCCATCCGGCGGTGAAGCACCGTCCCCCGGGGTTCCGCGCGGCGACGGACGGCGCGCGGCGGGAACCCACGACGATCCGCCCACCCCTCCAGGCCGCTCCTCTCGCCGTCCCGCGCGTCAACACCGGGGCGATTGATTCACCTGCGGAAAGGGTGAACGGAACCTGGAGCGCAGGGGGTGTCCGGTCAGGACCGTCGCGTACGCCGGGGGCGGGAGAGGACAGGTGGGGCGGATGCGACGCGCCCGCCCGCGCCGGAGCGCACGGCGGGCGGGCGCCGTGGGGAACCGCGGGGGCAAACCCACCGGCGCACTTCTGGCCGGTTGCGTACCACCCCTCCTTCACCTTCCCACGCGGATGCGGTGCCCTTCGACGCGTACCGGGCCCGCGTCGGCACACGTACGGACACAGCGGACCGCCGGGCCCATCCAGCAGCCTCGCATCACAGGGGGAAGACCCATGACCACACCTCCTTCCGTTCCGCTGCGCGTCACCCTGGCCAACGGCGGCTTCGAGGAGCCCGCCGTCACCGGGGTGGAGATCCTCCCCGACTCCTCCCAGACCCAGGCCGCCAAGAGGGTCCCGGGCTGGCTCACCACCGCCACCGACCACATGATCGAGCTGTGGCGCTCGGGCTTCCAGGGCGTGCCGTCGGCCGTCGGCGCCCAGTTCGCCGAGCTGAACGCCAACCAGGTCTCCACGCTCTACCAGGACCTGCCCACCACCCCGGGCAGCACGCTCTACTGGCGGCTGTACCACCGCGGCCGGCTTGGCGACGACACCATGGCCCTGGACATCGGCGCACCGGGCGCGGCCGTCGAACAGCGCCGCTTCACCGACGGCAAGAACGCCTGGGGCCACTACACCGGCACCTACACCGTCCCGGCGGGCCAGAACCTGACCCGCTTCGCCTTCCGCTCCGTCTCCGCCGCCGGCGGCAACCAGGGCATCGGCAACTTCCTGGACGGCATCTTCTTCGGCACCGCCCCCCACCTCGTCCTCGACAAGAGCGCGATCCCCGCCGGGCCGCTGGAGATCGGGGACGTCGTCACCTACCGCGTCACCGCCAGGAACGAGGGCGGCGGCGCGGCCGAGAACCTCGTCCTCACCGACGCCGTGCCCGCCGGGACCACGTATCTGCCGGGCTCCCTGCGGATCGTCGACGGCCCCAACGCCGGTCCCAAGACCGACGCCCAGGGCGACGACCAGGCCTACTACGACGCCGCCGGGCGCAAGGTGGTGTTCCGGCTGGGCAACGGTGCGACCGCCGCCGAGGGCGGCAGCCTGCCCAGCACCGAGACCCTCCCGGCGGGCACCACGGCCGAGTACCGGGTCACCATCGACCGCTCCGCCGCGGGCCGGGAGGTCAGCAACACGGCCACCGCCTCCTACGAGAACCGCCTCGGCACGGTGCCGCAGCCCCTGACGGCCACCTCCGAGACCCGGACCACCCGGGTCAGGCCCGCCGCCGACCTGAGTGTCGCCAAGGCGGCCGACGCGACCACCGTCACCGTCGGCCAGACCGTCACCTACCGCGTCACGGTCCGCAACGCGGGGCCGAACGGTGCCACCGGGGTCACCGTCACCGACCGGCTCCCCGAGGGCCTCGTCCTCCTGTCCGCCGACACCGCGAGCGGCACCTACGACCCGGCCACCGACCGGTGGAACGTGGGCGACCTCACCGACGGGGCCTCCGCCACCCTCGTGCTGCGGGCCAAGGCCACCCGGACCGGCCTCGTCACCAACTCCGCCACCGTCACCGCCCGCGAGAAGGACCCCGACACCTCCGACAACACCGACAGCGTCTCCGTCTGCGTCACCCCGGCGCCCTCCTGCTGCACCCCCTGCGCCGGGAAGTAGCCCCGCCGCACACCTGCCGCGCCCCGCCCGGTGCTCCGGGGCGCGGCTCCGCCGTACGCGTCTCCGACGGTTCCGCCGGTGCGCGCCGGCCCGCGCGGTTCCGCCGGGGCGGGCGCCGGCGGAACCGCGCGGAGCGCCCCGGCCCCTCAGCCGTCCCTGCCTCCGACCCCGTCCCCGCCTCCGTCCCCGGAGGGGTCCCGCTGCCAGAGCATCTCCAGGCCCAGCACGATCGCGCACAGCACCGCCGCCGTACCGGGAACGGCCACGAACGCGACATGGATCAGCCGGTTCTCGTCCGGGAGGAAGAGGTCCACCCACCCCAGGGTCAGCGACAGGGCGGCGGAGACCCCGCCGATCCGGGAGGCCCAGGAGAACAGGCGCGCGTGCCACGGACCGGTACCCGGACGGTCCCGTGAGCGCACGTCGATGCTGAAGAAGATCAGCAGCACCGCGAGGAAGGAGATCAGACCGACCATGTCGGCCGACGGCATCGGACGCATCACGCGACCCTAGGCCCGCCGCTCCGGCCGGAGGGGCCCGCGCGTCCCGACACGCTGTCCGGGCCTGTCCGGCACGCGTCCAGGTTCCGCCGGGTACCGCCCCCACCGGGTGACGCCCCGTCTCCTCCCGGCGGTCACCGCGTCCCACCGGTGCCGCCCGGAGTTCCGGGCACCTCGGAGGCGTCGCCCGCGGGGTGCCACCGCCGGGCGACCGGATCCCCCGCCGGACGGGCCGCGGCGTCCCGCCCACGGTGGCCCGGGTGTTGCCGCAACACCCCGGCCCCGTACCGGCGGTGACCTGCGGGACGGGAGTGTTGCCGGACCGCCGCGCGGGACGGCAACGGGCCGGGGATGTTGCCGGTTCACCGGTTGCCCGGCGCAACGGGATCACCAGGGGCCATGGTGTCTCTCATCACCGAGCGTGCCCGTCCGGGGCGCGCCGTCCCGGCCGGTGCCGGCCGGAGTGAGGAGGGCAGGCCCTGATGGAAGGTTCCCTGGTGTCGGTGCGGACGGCACCGGTGCTGTTACTCGTGGTCCGGGCTGGGGTGCGGGCCGGTCGGCCGGCGGCGCCCGCCGGACACGGCCCGGCGGGCGGGGTGCTCGCCGGGCTCGCCGCCGCGGGCGCCGCGGTCCCGGTGCCCCACCGGGCGATCGCCCCGGACCGCGCGCCGGGGGACCGCCCGGCCGTGTGCGGGTCGGACGCGGAGACCGGGGGCGGCCGTGGGTGAACTGCGTCCCCTCGCCGGTGACCTGACGGCGGAGTCCCGGGCCCTCGCCACGGCGCTGCGGGAACTCTTCGAGGGCATGGGCATCTCGGTCCGCCGCTACGCCGCCCGCCGCACCCGGGACGCGGGCACCTTCTCCCGCTACCTCAACGGCACCCGGGTGCCGCCCTGGGAGGTGGTGACGGACCTGTTCACCGACGTTTCCGAGGACCGGGGCGTGGCCGTGACCCCGGAGGCCATGGAACTGGTGCGCCGACTGCACCGGGCGGCCGTGGAGGCGAGCGGCTCGCCCCGGCACGCCGTGGAGGTGCTGGAGCAGCAGCTCGCCGAGGCCGACCGGGTCTCCCGACGGTCCAGCGCCCGGGGCGACGCGCTGGGCGACGCACTGCTGGACCGCAAGCACCGCATCGCCGATCTGGAGGTGCGCCTGAACCAGCTGGAGGCGCGGTGGAGCGCGCAGCGGGAGCGGGCGGAGCGCCTGGCCGCCGCCGGCCCCGACGTCTCCGAACTGCTCCGGGAGCGCGACCGGCTGCACGACGAGGTCACCCGGCTCTCCGCCCAGCTCAGCGACGCCCGCAGGCAGCGCGACGACGCCGAGGAGCGCTGCACCCTGCTGGAGCGGCAACTGGAGGCGGTGGAGCAGGCCCAGACCGTCGCGGCCGTGGAACCGGTGGCGCCCCGGGCCATGCCCAAGGTCCTCATCGTCGACGACCAGCCGGACAACCTGCTGGCCATGACCGCCGTGCTGTCCACCCTCGACCAGGAACTGGTCGCCGTCGCCTCCGGCCGCGAGGCCCTGCGGGCCCTGCTGGACCACGACGACTTCGCCGTGATCATCATGGACGTCCAGATGCCCGACATGGACGGCTACGAGACCGCCGCGCACATCAAACGGCGCCCCCGCACCCGTGATGTGCCCATCATCTTCCTCACCGCCATGGGCACCGACCCCGGGCACTGCGCCCGCGGATACGCGGTGGGCGCCGTCGACTACGTGGGCAAGCCCTTCGACCCGTGGGTGCTGCGCGCGAAGGTGGCGGTCTTCACCGGCATCCACCTCGAACGGCGCCGCCTGGCCGGGGAGCAGTGACCCGCCGGCGCCGGTCCCGGGACTACATGGTGTTGACGATGAGACCGATGTGGGTGAAGTAGTTCAGCGCGCCGAACCCGAGGAACGCGATGCCGCTGAGGGTCCAGCAGACGCCGACGATCCAGGTGGCGGCCTTGCCGCGCCGGTGCAGGAGGGCGGGGAAGACGAGGGCGCCGACGCCGACGAGGACGTAGAGCCCCGACATGAAGCTCGCCTCCAGCATGGGGTGGTCGGCGAACTCCCCGGAGATGGGCTCCTCCGGAGGCGCGGCGAAGAGGGTGTACTTCCACCCGGCGGCGGCGATTCCGAGGCAGGCCAGGCCCAGGCCGAAGACGAAGACGGAGACCGGACCGCTGAGGACGGCGGCGGTCCGCTCACGGTCGGGGGTGGCGTCGAACTGGGCGCCGCGCTTCCAGAGGAAGAGGGAGGCGGCCAGCAGCAGGGTGCCGAAGGCGAGGGAGGGCTCACCGAAGATGATGTTGTCGAAGGGGAAGCCCTGCCCGGCGAGGGGCCAGGTCAGGGTCATGTGGAGACCGGTGGAGAACAGGATGATCCCCAGGACCCCGAAGGCGAGGGCCCAGCTCTCCGAGACGATGGTGTGCCCGTTGACCAGCCGGAACCCGAGTGCCACGACCAGCAGCAGTCCGGCTCCGGCGGCGAGGGACATGATGGTGTTGTAGGTGGGCATGCGCGTCCAGTCGATCTTCAGACCGGTGTCGGCGGCTGCCATGAGGGTGTTCATGGACCGAGGGAACCCGCTCGTGGGACCCCCGGACGGCCCGTCGGCGCGTGTTCCCGCCGGAAACACCCCGAATACCCGTGCGGTGTACTCCGATCGGCGGTGCGGACCGGCCGATGGCCGGTGTACCTTGCCGGGCCCGTGAGCGACGCCGACCCGGGGGAGGGGCGGGGGTCGGGTGCGCGAGAGCCCTCCCGGGCCGCCCGCCGGCGTTCACGGGCCCGGCCGCGCGCCGGTCCGCCGCCCGCCCCGGCCGGAAACGGATACCCGGCGTGCTCCTTGTGTTGACGGGGCGTCAGCCATTGCTCCAGCCTCTGGGGCTGCGGTACATGAAGCCGCGCTTCCCAGAGAGGAATCCATGGCTGTGGAGCCGACGAAGGAGCAGCAGGCCGCCCGGGAGGTCTTCGCCTCCGGCGGGGATCTGGCGCTGATAGCGGGCGCCGGGACGGGCAAGACGTCCACCCTGGTCCTGATGGGAGCCGCGACCCGCGGACGGGGACTGTACGTGGCGTTCAACCGGGCGATCGCGGATGACGCCCGCAGGCGGTTCGGGCCCAACGTGGAGTGCCGCACCGCGCACTCCCTGGCCTTCAGGGCTGTCGGCCACCACTACCGCGAGCGTCTGAACGCCTCGGCGCGGATCCCGGCCAAGCACACCGCCCGCCTGCTCGGCATCACCCGTGACCTCGACGTCAACTCCCGCCAGATCAAGGTCACTCACGCCGCACGACTGGTGATGGGCATGGTGCGCAAGTTCTGCTACACCACCGACCGGCAGGTCATGGCCCGCCACATGGAACCGGTCAACGGCCTCGACGGCCCCGGCCAGGACCATCTCGCCCGCACCCTGCTGCCCTACGCGCACCGGGCGTGGGAGGACATCTGCTCGTCCGAGGGCCGACTGCGGTTCGAGCACGACCACTACATGAAGCTGTGGGCCATGACCGCCCCGCGGCTCGGGGTGGACTTCGTCCTGCTGGACGAGGCCCAGGACACCAATCCCGTACTTGAGGAGGTCTTCCTCGCCCAGGACGCGCAGCGGGTGTGCGTCGGGGATCCGGCCCAGCAGATCTACGGCTGGCGCAACGCGCGCGACGTGATGACCGGCTTCCCGGCCCAGCAGCTCTGTCTGACCCGGTCCTTCCGGTTCGGCCCGGCCATCGCCGAGGTGGCCAACCGGTGGCTGGAGCACGCCGACTCGGAGATGCGGCTGACCGGCCACGGTTCCGGCTCCCGCGTCGGCCCGGTGCCGGGGCCCGATGCGGTGCTGTGCCGGGGCAACGTGGACGCGATGAGGGAAGTCCTGTCCCACCTGGAACTCGGCGTCCCGGTGGCCCTGACCGGCGGTGGCAGCGCACTGCAGCGCATCGCCAACGCCGCGCTCGAACTCAGGGCGGGCCGCCGCACCAGCCACCCGGAGCTGTTCCTGTTCACCTCCTGGGACGAGGTGCAGGAGTACGCCGAACAGGACAAGGCGGGCCAGGACCTCAAGGCGATCGTGCAACTGGTCGACACCTACGGCCCGGACCAGATCATCGCCGCGGTGGACCGCCTCAGTCCGGAGGACCAGGCCCGGGCCACCGTCTCCACCGCGCACAAGGCCAAGGGACGGGAATGGCCGTCGGTACGCATCGGCAAGGGGTTCATGGCCCCGTCGGTGGACGACCAGGGTCTGCAGCGCGCGCTCAACGTGAGCGAGGCCCGCCTGATCTACGTCGCGGTCACCCGCGCCCGCCGTCTGCTCGACACCGAGGGCATCGCGTGGATCGACGCCTACGAGAAGGCCACGGCCGACTCCGGCCGGGACGGCACGGTGGGCGGTCGGCCGATGATCGAGCTGAGCCTGACCGGGCAGCTGAAGTACGACTCCTCGCCGGTCTCGCGGTTCATGGCCCGCCACCTGCCCCGCAGCGAGAACCTGGCCCGTGACTACCAGGCGCGCATCGTGGGCCTGCCGCACCCCGTGCAGCCGATCGACGTGCAGTACCCGAACTGGTCGGCCCTCGGCCACGCCGTCGACTACCGCCTCCGGCTCAGCCTCGGCGGCCGGCTCGGACCGGCCGTCGTCTCCGGCGTCATGCTCCTCGACGGGACCGCACCGCTGCCCGGCGCACCGGCGGGCGGGGCGCGCCGGGCCCTTCACACGGCGGGCCGGGAACTGCTCGCCACCGTCGAGACCCACCTGGCCGGTTCCCGCCGCCCGGACGAGAACGGGCTGATCCGCCTGTGCTTCGTGGCCGGCTTCTTCGAGGACATCGCCCGCACCGGTGAGATCCGCCGCTTCAGCATGCTCGGTTCCGCCGGTCCCGGCACGACCCTGAACGACCTCGTCGCCGGGGTCCCCGGGTACGCCGTGACCGACATCGCGCAGCAGATGCGTCTCGCCGACGGTCCGTTTGCCGCCTTCCGGGCCCTGCCGCCGAGGGCCCGCGTGTGCGGTCCGGTCTTCGCCGGCAGCCAGGACATCGGCGGCGCCGACGCGGACTGCGTCCTCGGCGGTCTGCTGCTGGACTGCAAAGCGACCAAGGACCCCCGGCGACTGGGCCGTGAGGAGATCTACCAGCTCGCCGGATACCTCCTGCTGGACTACGACGACCGGTTCGGCATCGACCAGGTGGGCCTCTACCTCTCCCGCCAGGGCGGCCTGATCACCTGGAAGGCCGCCGACTTCCTGCGGGGGCTCGGCGCGAGCGCCCCCCTGCCGCGACTGCGCGCGCAACTGCGCCGGCACCTGCGCGAAGCGGCCCGCCGCTGACGGCCACGACAGGCAGATCACCACGGTGACGTGGGCGGGAGCCCGGTGCCCGGTTGCCCGGACAAGGCCCCGGCCGGAGGCGTGCGCACCCGGCGGCGCGGGCACCGCCGCCCGTCACGCGGGTGTGTCGCGGCGCCTTGGGGACGAGGGCGGCTTGGGGGACGAGGGCGGCCGCGAGTCCTCCGGGACGGGCGGGTGACGCCGGTCAGCGCCAGACCGCTCAGACGCATGTGACGCACGGCATACGGAGGTCGGGAAATAACCGGGGCCCTTCTCCCCGTTTGAAGCTGCGTCGAATGAAGCGGGGAATCCCTCCCCGGATACTCCCCGTGATTCCAGGAGGTCATGGCGTGACCGCCCTTCCCGGTGCCGTAGCCGGTGCCGCGCCCGAAGCCGTGCCGGACCCCTCGGCCGCGCCCGCCCGTGCGCACCGGCCCCGCGCCGACGCCCTGCGCAACCGCGAGCGGCTCGTGACCGCGGCGCGGGAGATGTTCGTCGAGTCCGGCCCCCATGTGCCGTACGACGAGATCGCGCGCCGGGCGGGCGTCGGGAACGCCACCCTCTACCGCAACTTCCCCGAGCGGGCCCGTCTCGTCCACGAGGTGGTGCTCTCGCTCACCGAGCGCGTCACCGCGCTCGCCGACCGGGCCGCGGAGGAGGAGGCCGACTCCTTCGCCGCGATCCGCCGCTTCACCCACGGCGCCGTGGAGGAGCGCGTCGGCGCCCTGTGCCCGATGCTCGACGGCACCTTCGACAAGGAGCACCCCGAGCTGACCGCCGGCCGGGAGCGGTTCGAACGGGCCGTGCAGAGGCTCTTCGACCGCGCCCACGAGGCCGGGCGGCTGCGCGCGGATGTCGGCGTCGGGGATCTGATGGTGGCGCTCGCCCAGCTCGCCCGCCCGCTGCCGGGCGTGTCCTGCGGCCGGTTCGACCGCTTCGTGCACCGCCATCTCCAGTTGTTCCTCGACGGCCTGGAGGCCCCCGCCCGCTCCGAACTCCCGGGCTCGGCCGTGACCTTGGAGGATCTGAGACACGAATCCTGCCCGTTGTCCTGATGGTTCCGGAGGGTCTCCCCGGACGACCTCTCCCTTCGGGAGAGGTCGTCCGGGGCCCGCCCGTCCGTGATCCGGTTCCCTGAGGACCCGGCCGCCTGAGGCACCCCGGGGCCCCGCTCCCCGGAGACCCGGCCCGCACCCACCCGATTTTTCGAGACGTCCCTTTTCCAGCAGTACGAACCAAGAGGTGGCTTCACCCATGCCGAAAACGCCCGAGAGCGTCACGACCCGACCCGACCCGGGTCGCTGGAAGGCGCTCGTCTTCATCGCCCTCGCCCAGCTGATGGTCGTCCTGGACTCGACGATTGTGAACATCGCCCTCCCCTCCGCCCAGACGGATCTGGGCATATCGGACGGCAACCGGCAGTGGGTCATCACCGCCTACGCCCTCACCTTCGGCGGACTGCTCCTCTTCGGCGGGCGCATCGCGGACCTCTGGGGCCGCAAGCGCACCTTCGTCGTCGGGCTCATCGGCTTCGCCGCCGCCTCCGCCCTCGGCGGTGCCGCGAACGGCGAGGCCATGATGTTCGGCTCCCGGGCGCTCCAGGGCGCCTTCGGCGCGCTCCTCGCGCCCGCCGCGCTCTCGCTGCTCGCCGTGACCTTCACCGACGCCAGGGAACGCGCCAAGGCGTTCGGCATCTACGGCGCGATCGCCGGTGCCGGCGGCGCCGTGGGCCTGGTCCTCGGCGGATTCCTCACCGAGTACCTCGACTGGCGCTGGACCTTCTTCGTCAACATCCCGTTCGCCGTGGTCGCGGCCGTGGGTGCGTACCTCGTCGTCCGGGAGCCCGCGGGCGGGCGCAACCGCGCCGCGCTCGACGTCCCCGGCGTGGTCCTCTCCACCCTCGGCCTGGTCGCGCTCGTGTACGGCTTCACCCGCGCCGAGTCCGAGGGCTGGAGCGACAGCGGCACGGTCGGCCTGTTCGCCGGATCGGCCGTCCTGCTCCTCGCCTTCGTGCTCGTCGAGGCGAGGGTGAAGTCGCCGCTGCTCCCGCTGCGCGTCCTGACCGACCGCAACCGGGGCGGTGTCTATCTGTCGCTGGGCCTCGCGGTCATCGGCATGTTCGGCCTCTTCCTCTTCCTGACGTACTACCTCCAGGTCGTGAAGGGGTACACACCGCTCCGTACGGGCTTCGCGTTCCTCCCGATGGCCGGAGGCATGATCGTCGGCTCCACGCAGATCGGCGTGCGCCTGATGACCCGTGTCCGCCCGCGCCTGCTGATGGCCTCGGGCTTCTTCGCGGCCGCGGTCGCCATGCTGCTGCTGACGCGGCTGGAGACCGGCAGTTCGTACGCCGCCCTGATCATGCCCGCTCAGCTCCTCCTCGGTCTGGGCATGGGTACGGCGTTCATGCCGGCCATGTCGCTGGCGACCCTCGGGGTGGACCCGAAGGACGCGGGGGTGGCCTCCGCGATGGTCAACACCTCGCAGCAGGTCGGCGGCGCCATCGGCACGGCCCTGCTGAACACGATCGCCGCCTCGGCGACCACCGCGTACCTGACGGGGCACGCGGCGGGCGCGACCACCCCGGAGGCGCAGGGGATGCTCCGGCTCCAGGGCATGGTCGAGGGGTACACGTCGGCCATCTGGTGGGCGGTCGGCATCCTGGCGGCGGCTGCCGTGATCGCCTTCGTCCTGATCGACGCGGGCCGTCCGGGCTCCGGGGCGGGCGAGGTCGCGGGCTCCGGCGCGGACTCCGACGCCGAGGTGAAGGTGCCGGTCGTCGCGCACTGAGTCATCGGCGCCGGTTCACGGAGGGCCGGGTGGGCCCGGTGGGCCGAGTCCGAGGGAGCCCGCACCCGGGGCGCACCGGGTGCGGGCTCCCTCGCGCTGGGTTGGGGGAGCGGGGTCGGGCCCCGGCGTGCGGGAGGGTGCCTCCACACTCTGTGTGCCGTCGCGACCGCTCCCGGCGAGGCCCACGAGTGACGAGATCGAGCCCGACGGGGCGGCCGGTACCGTCCGGTGGTGAGCGGAGGGCATCGGGGAGGCCGACGGGGAACCCCCGGGCCGGATGCGCATGGTGGCGGCCGGCGGAAGTCCGCGGAGCTCGACCGGCGCCGGGGTCCCGCTGCCGGCCGTGGCGTACCCGACGAGCGGGCGATCCGATGGCGCCGTTCTCCTGCGAGGGCGGGCGGCGCTCCGGCCGGGGCGGGACTCCCCGCACCGCGACCGGAGGAAGTGCCCCGTCCTCCGCGGGCAGCCCTCAACGGACCGTGACGCCCTCTACTCCCCGCACGCGTGGGAGGCCGGGTCCACCCCCACCGTGTGACGGCCGAAGCGCACCACCGGTCGGTCCCGCCGCGGTGGACCGGACGGGCGCCGGGCCTCCGAGGGTGTGCTGCTTCGGGAGCCTACGAGGGAGGCGCGATCCCCGTCGGGGCACGATCCCCGTCGGGGCGCGATGGCGCGCCCCGTGTTACTCTCACTCGTTTGCGTGGTCGTCGCGGTGGGCGATTCCGTCCGTTCGGTTCCGCTCGTGCGCGGGCTGACCCTCCTGCCGGGCCTTCCTCGGTACGTTCCCCTGCGGAAGGCTGTTCATGAAGCACACCGATGACTCCGGCACCGCCCACGGCGGTCCCGCCCGGCCCGGGAACCCGACTTCGGCGTCGGCCGTCTCCTTCGCCGATCTGGGACTGCCCGCGGAGGTGCTGCGCACACTGGACGGACTCGGGGTGAGCGAACCCTTCCCGATCCAGGCCGCCACACTGCCCGACGCCCTGAAGGGGCGCGACGTCCTGGGGCGCGGACGCACCGGATCGGGCAAGACGCTCGCCTTCGGCCTGCCGCTGCTGACCCGCACGGCCGGGCGGCGTGCCGAACCCAAGCAGCCCCTCGCCCTGATCCTCGTACCCACCCGGGAACTGGCCCAGCAGGTCACCCAGGCGCTGACGCCGTACGCCGAGGCGCTGCGGCTGCGGATGGCCGCGGTCGTCGGCGGGATGTCGATCGGCCGGCAGATCACCGCGCTGCGCGAGGGCGCCGAGGTGGTCGTCGCCACCCCCGGACGTCTGCACGACCTGATCGGGCGCAACGCCTGCCGTCTGGGACGGGTGCGGATCACCGTGCTGGACGAGGCCGACCAGATGTGCGACCTGGGATTCCTGCCGCAGGTCACCGAAGCGCTCGACCAGGTGCGCCCCGACGGTCAGCGGATGCTCTTCTCGGCCACTCTCGACCGCGATGTCGACCTGCTGGTCCGCCGCCACCTCCAGGACCCCGTCGTCCACTCGGTCGACCCGTCCGCGGGCGCGGTCGCGACGATGGAACACCATGTTCTGCTCGTCCACGGTCCGGACCTCTACGCCGTCACCACGGAGATCGCCGCCCGCGACGGCCGCGTCATGCTGTTCCTCGACACCAAGCACGCCGTCGACCAGCTCACCCGCCATCTGCGGGCCGGTGGCGTGCGCGCCGGGGCCCTGCACAGCGGCAAGTCCCAGCCACAGCGCGCGCGGACCCTGGCGCAGTTCAGGAACGGCCAGGTCACCGCGCTGGTGGCGACCAATGTCGCGGCCCGTGGCCTGCACGTCGACGACCTCGATCTCGTGGTCAACGTCGACCCGCCCACCGACCCCAAGGACTATGTGCACCGGGCGGGCCGCACCGCCCGCGCCGGTGAGTCCGGCAGCGTGGTCACACTCGTGACGTCGGCCCGGCGCCGCGAGACGAGCGGCATGCTGGCCGCGGCGGGCATCTCGGCGACCGTCACCAAGGTGCGCTCGGGTGAGGCGGAGCTGAGCCGCATCACGGGCGCCAAGGCTCCGTCCGGCATTCCGCTCGACGGCGGACCCGCCGTACCCCGGCCCAAGAACACCAACGCTCCCTTCCGCGGCCTCGGCACCAGCAAGGACACCTCCCGCGGTGCCGGCGGCAAGTCCCGCAGGTCGGCGGAGGCCCGCAAGCTCGCCGACGCCCGCAAGGCCGCCCTCGTGCGCCGCAACGGCTGACAGCGATCGCGCCGTCGGCGTATCTCCTCGCCGTCGGAGCGACACCCCCGGCCCCGCCCGGAGTCCGTCCCGTGCCGCCCCGCACACGAACGAACACCCCCGGCCGTGAGCGGGAACGTCCGCTGAAACGGAGCGGGACGATGTGCCGGTGCCTCGCACTGCTCCCGGCATGGCAAGCTGTGCTTGCCCCAACCCCCCAACTCAGGAGGTCACCATGACCGCAGAGCCCGTACCCACGGAAGGTTCGGAGCCGGCCGCCTCCGAGACGCCCGCCGAGACGCCCGCCGTGGCGCCGGACGGCGACGGCAACTACGACCTCAAGGCCAAGTTCCGCGAGGCGCTGGCGCGCAAGCGCGGCGCCCAGGCGGAGGCCGCCGATGTCGCCGCCAACCCGGACGCCTCGAAGGTGCGCGCCGCGCACGGCCCGGCCGCGAGCCAGCGGTCGTTCCGGCGCAAGAGCGGGGGCTGATCCGACCGGTCCCGCGGACCCGGTCCCTCGGCCGCTCCGCCGGGCACCGTCCGCCCGCGCATCCCGCGCCGCGGCCCGCAACGCGCGCGTATTCCGTGCGCGTTGCGGGCGAGGCGTGGCGGGGATCCTCGCCCGCGGCGGGCCCTCGCGCCCTGTCAGTGCCCGTGTGAGCGCCTCCACTGCGGTCGGTGCATGGCGGGCCGGCGGTGTCCCGCCACCTCGTCCGCCGTGCTGCCGCCCCGTTCGTCGAGACGGTCGGCCATCATGTCGCGCTCCGCCGTGGCCTGCCTGGCGGTCTCACGGTGTTGGCGGCCCTTCTGGCGGCGGTGCCGCGCCAGCGCCATCCCGGCCATGAGCATCCACATACCCAGGCCGAAGATCAGCGTCAGGGCGATACCGCCGAGGAACGCACCGAGCGTGTTGATCGTGAACGGAGTGCTCCCGAGCAGGGTCACGGTGTAATCCGGACCACCGGACAGGTTGTACGCGATCAGGAGACCTGCGAAGGCAGCGGCGCACGCCATGAGCAGAAGACCAAGCGCCAGCATGTTTCTCACCTCGCTGCATGGGGTTCGTCCAGTCGAGTCACCACGGGCGCGCGGGCAAAACGCGGTCTTCGCGCCCGACGTGGCGAAGGCGTCGGCCTCAGTACCGGGCGGGCGGTCTCACCCGGCCGTGGAGGGGACGGTGGTCGGAGGGGTTGGCGGTGCCGGGTCCGCAGGCGAGTCAGGTCGCAGTGGCCGGGGCGAAGAGGCAGTCCGGCGTGTTGCCGCCCGCGGTGGCTGTTCGCCCGGAATTGTTCCCAGTTGCCGATGGCGCCGCTCCGGCGGGCCCGGAGCATGCCGAAGCGGGTGCCCGTGTCGTGGAACTCCGCGGACACACAGAGGCCGTTGGCCTCGGAGCGCAGCGCCGGGTGAGCACCCTTGTCGTTGGTGTGCGGGGTGAAGGTCTCCCACGGGTCTTCCACGAGCCGAGGCTGCCGGGCACGGCGCAGTCCGATGCCCGGCACGGATCCACGACCGGTCCGTGCCCCGGATGAGCAAGCGACCCCCACACGGCACGGCGGGGGCCCTCGTGCCCCCGTACCGGGGAACCGGCCTGTCGCGGCTCTCCGTCCGAACGGACGCCCGCCGGCAGGATCGGCCGGCCGCGGTCTCCTGCCCGGGGACGGATGGGCCGGCGGGCCGCGCGGGTCGGCACCGCCGCCATGTCCCAGCAGGCGGCCGGCGGCGGCGAACGCCCGCCCGGGCGCGCAGCGGTGCAGCGGAGGGGCCGCGTTCTCCGGCGCGGGCCGGGAGGCTTGCGCCGTGCGCCCGGACGGGGAACTCCGCCCCCGGCTTTTGTCCCGGATCCGTTGCGCATGCCTCGGCCCGGTCCCTCGGTCGCGCGCGGCACACGACCGCGGGCCGCCGGCACCGCCGGCGAAGGGCCGGCTCGGGCAGCGGCTCACGACCGGAGCATCGGATGCCGTCGCTGCGAGGATGCGCGGACCCTCGGAGTCAGGTCGGGCGGAGACCCCTTCGGCCGGCGGCGTGTTCCACCTGCTGGATGAGCTGTTTGAGCTGGTTGATCTCCTCCCGGAGAGCCTTCTCCCCGGCGAGGGTGAGGTTGACCCAGGTACGGGCGCGCTTTCCCTCGTAGCCCTTCTCGATCTCCACGAGTCCGGCCTTTTCGAGCACGGTCAGATGCCGGCTGAGATTGCCGGACGTCAGCCCGAGGGTGTTGCGCAGGAAGCCGAACTCCACACGTCGGGCCTCGTGGGCGATCGTCAGGATGCCCAGCCTGACCCTCTGGTGCACGACGTCGTCGAGTCCGTTGGCGGGATGGGTCATGCCGAGCGCCGCTTGAGCAGGGCGAATCCGACGGCGCCGAGCAGCAGCACGCCGCCGTTGACGACGAGGAGGGGCAGGTCGGCCCAGACCGACGAGGCCGCGACGAACTGGCCGAGGTCACGCGGTCGCAGCACGATCGCCAGGTACGCGAGCGCGAAGGCGAGCAGCGCCCAGCTCCGCTCCGCCCGGGCCAGCACCACCAGGCCCAGTGCGATGGCGACGGCCGGGTTCGCCACGTGGTAGAGGAACTGGACCTCCGGGGCGCTCCCCGCGAGGAGGACGCCGTTGACGCTGACTTCCTGGAGCAGCGGGTGGCGCACCGCCCACAACGAGGCGAAGGTGAGCGCCAGGCCGAGGACGATGCCCACGACGACGTAGGACCGGACGCGGGTGCCGATGCCGCGTCGGCGGGACCTGAGCATGTAGAAGCCGCAGATGACCGCATAGGCCAGTACGAGGGCGATCGGCCAGTAGACGAAGGCGTGGGCGGTGTACTCGGTGCAGAACGCGACGCCGGAGTCACCCACCGGCATGGACGGCCCGCAGGCCATGGAGCGGGGACCGTAGCGATAGACGGGCACCGCGGCGAGGGTCACGAGGCCGAGCAGGAGCAGCGGGAGCCAGGTGCCGCGGTGGGCCTCGCGTACTCGGCGGGTGAGTTCACGGGCCGTGGCCAGGAGCGCTTGGGGGGTGTCCGCTGAGGGCACCGACATGTCTGCCATGCACGTAGGTTTGCATTACAAGCAGATTGGCACAAGAGGGATTACAAGCCGCTCGGCCCCGGATCTCGGACCCCGGCCGCCGCCGGCCCGCTTCCCCGGCGCGGGCGGAGCCGGGAGCCGCACGCCGGTCCCGGATGCCCTCGCGGGTCCGGGAGGGGGGCCCCGCGGAAGGGTCGGAGCGGCGCGGTCGGGGCCGGCGGAGGCGGGGTGGGTGCGGGGCCGTGCGGCGGGAGAGCCCGGCGGAGTAAATTTTTGTAACACCTTGCGCCACATTTACGGGCTCGTGTAAGTTGCGTTACATGACAGAGCGCTCCGTATTCGATGAGCTCGCGCGGATCCTTCCGACGATTCCGCCGGCTGAACGCCGCGTCGCCCGGGAGCTCCTCGCCGAGTACCCCTTCGCCGCGCACCAGAGCATCGGCGATCTCGCCCAGGCCGCCGCGGTGAGCGCGCCGACGGTCCTGCGGCTGGCGAGGCGTCTCGGATACAGCGGCTACCCCGAACTGCGGCAGGCGGTGTGGCGCGACATGGCGGGCCGGACCGCCTCACCGTTGCTGCTCTCCCCCCAGACGGCCCCCGGAGCGGACGAGCACGTGCTGGCGCGCGCCGACGCGCTGTTCGCCGGCGCCCCGGCGCGGCTGAGCGCGACGGTCGACGCCGATCAGTTCGACGGTGTGATCGGCCTGCTCGCGGACCCCAAGCGCCGGATCTACATCGCGGGCGGCCGGTCGTCGCGGCACACGGTGAGTGCCTTCGCGCTCGATCTGCAGGCTGTCCGGCCCTCGGTCCACCTCCTCGCCGAGGACCACGAGCAGGTCCGCTTCCTGCTCGACCTGAAGCACGGCGACGTGCTGATCCTCTCCGACCTGCGCCGCTACCAGCGCAGCGTCATCTCGTTCGGCGAGCGTGCGGCGGAACTCGGCGCCACCGTCGTCGTCATCACCGACCCGTGGATGAGCCCGCTCGTGGCCTGCGCGGCCAAGATGCTGGTGATCCCGGTGCAGACGCTGGGGCCGTTCGACTCCCTCGTCCCGCTGCAGTCGCTGGTCGAGGCGCTCACCGCCGCCCTCTTCGAGAGGCTCGGCTCGGCGACCGAGGAGCGCATGCGCAGGTCGGACGCCCTCTGGGACGAGTACGGCGTTCCGCTGTCCGGCCCCGGTGAGGAGCCCCGGGAAACCGCCGGTCCGGTCGGGGACGACACTCCCGAACCCGCCAAGAAGAGACGTGCGAAGAGAAAGGAACAAGGCTGATGAGCACCGCACTCGACGCGCTCGTCCGGAGCGTCCCCCTGGTGGACCACCACTGCCACGGGGTCATGAGGGACTCGGTCACGCGCGACACCTTCGAGATACTCGCGACCGAGTCGGACTGGCCCGACGACACCTGCTCGGTCTTCGACTCCCAGGTCGGACTGACGTTCCGGCACTTCTGCGCGCCGCTGCTCGACCTCCCGGTGAACTGCGGCGGCGAGGAGTACTGGGACCGGCGCGAGCAGTTGGGACAGGACGAGGTGACCCGTCGCCTCATGCGGAGCACGGGCATCGGGACCTTCCTCGTCGACACCGGCTTCCGCGCCGACGCCATCGTCACGCCCGAAGAGCTCGCCGGTGTCAACGGCGCCCGCAGCGGGCACATCGTCCGCCTGGAGACCGTTCTCGAGGACGTCGCGCGGGGGGCCGGCGCCGGCACCTTCATCGAGGACTTCGACGCCGCCCTGGCCGGCGCGGACCAGTGGGCCCTCGGCTACAAGTCCGTCATCGCCTACCGCTTCGGCCTGGACTTCGACCCGGACGTTCCCACGGCCGCGGAGGTGACGGCGGCCGCGGGCCGATGGCTGAGGGAGATCGCCGGCGGTGCGCCGGTGCGCGTCAGCGACCCCGTCCTGATGCGCCACGCGCTGCACCGTGCGGTGGCCCTGGCCAAGCCGATCCAGTTCCATGTCGGGTTCGGGGACTCCGACATCGTCCTGCCGCGCTGCGACCCGTCCCGGATGACCGAGTTCATCCGGCGGACCCGCACCTCGGGGGCGAGCATCATGCTGCTGCACAACTATCCGTTCGTGCGGGAGGCGGGCTTCCTCGCCCACGTCTACCCGCATGTGTACGTCGACACGGGCGTGATCCTGAACTACACGGGATGGCGCGCCCGCGCGGTCGTGCGCGAGTCCTTCGAACTGACCCCGTTCCACAAGATGGTGTTCTCCAGCGACGCCTTCGGCCTTCCGGAGCTCTACTGCGCCGGCGCGGCACAGTGGCGTCGTGAGGTCGGCGCCCTGTTCGGAGAGTGGGTGGCCGAGGGCCTGATGTCCGGGACGGACGCCGAGAAGTACGTCACCTGGGCGGCCCACGGCAACGCGCGGCGCGTCTACGGGCTCGGCGAGAGGTGAGCGCGCCCCCGGACCCGGAAACCGCGCTCCGCGGCCGTGTCGCCGAGGAGCTTCCGCGCGCCGTCGAGCTGCGCCGGACCCTGCACCGCGAGCCGCGGGTCAGCGGTGAGGAGGGGCCGACGCTCGAGACGCTGGTCCGGGCCCTCGACGGCATCCCGTCCTGGCGCTTCCCCGGCCACGTCGGGATCGCTCGCGCGGGGGCGCGGAGCGGCCACGCCATCGGACTGAGAGTCGAGCTCGACGCGCTGCCGGTGCGTGAGAGGACGGATGCTCCGTGGGCGTCGCGCAACGGCGCCATGCACGCCTGCGGCCATGACGTGCATATGGCCGCGGGCGTGGCGCTGGCCCGCGCCGTGCACGCGACACCGGGCGCGGTGCCGCTGGTCCTGGTCCTGCAACCGCGCGAGGAGCAGGTTCCCTCCGGCGCCGTCGACGTCCTGGCGCAGGGTGTCCTCGACGGTCACGAGATCGCGGCGATGGTCGGCGTCCACGTGCAGCCGATGCTTCCCCGCGGAGAGGTCTCGGCCGTCGCGGGGCCGGTGAACGCGGCCGCGGACACCGTGACGATCACGGTCACCGGGCGTCCGGGGCACGCCGCCTACCCGCACAGGACCGCCGATCCCGTCGTCGCGGCCGCCCACCTGATCAGTACGCTGCAGACGCTGGTGTCACGATGGGCCGACCCGATGAACCCGACGGTCCTCACCATCGGCAGCATCCACGGCGGGGAGTCGCCCAACGTCGTCCCCGCCGAGGTCACGCTCACCGGCACGCTGCGAACCTTCGACGAGGCGGAGCGGACCGAGCTGGCCTCCGCGATCGTCAAGGTCGCCGATCAGGTGTGCGCCGCGCACAGGTGCTCCGCCGACGCCCGGATCGACTTCGGTGATCCGGTCCTCCTCAACGACGCGGACCTCGTCCGTCACACCCTGCCCAGGCTGGCCGCGGCCGGCCTCGAACTGGGCACCGAGCTGCGCAGCTGCGGCGCGGACGACTTCGCCAACTACTGCCCGCACTACCCCTCGTTGATGATCTTCACCGGTGCCGGCCCCGGGCCGTCGGGACCCGGTCTGCACCACCCGTCCTTCCTCCCCTCGGAGGGCGACATCGACGCGGTCGTCCGTTCGATGCTGGCCGGCTACCTCGGCGCAGTCGACCGGCTTCGCGCGCTGCCGTCCTCCGCACCCTTCCTGCCATCCTCAGGAGCCATGAATGACCTGGTCCAGTGACGCCAACACCGGCCTCGCCGACGAGCTGATCGCCCAAGGCGCGAAGGCGCTGGTCGCGACGGTGGTCGACAACTCTGGCGCCATCCGCGCGAAGCTCGTTCCCGCCGAGCGCATCGCCTCCGTCGCCTCCAGCGGATTCGGCCTGTCGTCGCTCTTCGCCGTGATGGGCGTGAGCGGCCGGATGACCTCGACCAAGGACTTCGGCGGGCCGTCGGGCGACATGCGCCTGATCCCGGACCTCTCGGCCGCGGCGTGCATCGACGCCGGCAAAGGGCTGTGGTGGGCCCCCGTCTACCAGTTCACCCAGGAACAGGAGCCGGTGGCCACGTGCCAGCGGGCGATCCTGCGTCGGCACGAGGAACTCGGCCGCGACCGCGGACTCGAGCTCAAGATGTCCTTCGAGCTCGAGTTCACGGCGAGCGGACCGAACGGCCCCGCACACGAGGGCCCGCCCTTCAGCGTGAACGCGCTCCTCGAACTGGAGGACTTCATGCTCGACCTCTCCGCCGCCCTGACGGCCTGCGGAGCGGAACCCGAGCTCGTCCATCCCGAGTACGGCGACGGCCAGGTCGAGTTCTCGGTCCGCCCCACGACCCCGCTGAAATCGGCCGACCGGCAGGTCCTGACCCGCATCGTCGCCCACCGCGTCGGCCGCCGCCACGGGCTGCACGTTTCCTTCAGCCCGGTGACCAGCACGGGGGGAATCGGCAACGGCTGCCACATCCACTTCTCGGCACGCGACTCCGAACGGAACATCTTCGCGTCCCCCGACGGCATCATGCCCCCCGAGGCGGGAGCGGCCATGGTCGCCGGCCTCGTCGAGAACCTTCCGGCCGCGACCGGGCTCTTCGCGCCGAGCGCCATCAGCTACGAGCGGCTGGCACCCGGACACTGGTCCGGCGCCTACGCGGCCTGGGGCGTCGAGAACCGGGAGTGCGCCGTCCGGTACATCCCCGGCACGCGGTCGGCACGTGACGCCGCCGCCAACGTGGAGCTGAAGATCGCCGACGCGACCTGCAATCCCTATCTCGCGGCCGCCGCCATGCTGGCCCTCGCGCTGGACGGCCTCGACCGCAAGGCGGTGCCGCCGCCCCCGATCTCGGCCGACCCCGGCGAGGCCGCGGACCGGGGTCTCGTCGATCCCGGTGTCCGGTCGCTGCCGGGCGACCTCGAAACCGCCCTGCGCCAGGTGGAGGAGTCTGCCCTCCTGCGCACCTGGCTCGGCGACGCGGCCGTCGACGCCTTCGTCGCCGTCCGGCGGACCGACGCCGCGGAGCTCGCCCCGCTCGGCGTCGAACAGCGGATCGCCGTGCTGCGATCCCAGTTCTGAGCCCCCGCCCCCACCACCGATCCTCCAGGAGGAACACTGCCATGCCGATCAATCCCCATCGCGTCGGATGGGACGACGACCCCGTCGCCACGTCGTGGCCGGGTCTCGGCCGGGTCGAGAGCGATCTGACGGCTGACGCCTGCGTCGTCGGGCTCGGAGGGTCGGGCCTCGCGGCCGTCGCCGAGCTGACCGACCGCGGCCTGTCCGTCGTCGGCATCGACGCCGGACGGATCGCGGCGGGCGCGGCCGGCCGCAACGGCGGCTTCCTGCTCGCCGGGCCGTCGAGCTTCCTGCACCGCTCCCTGGCACTGTGGGGGGACGCGGCCATCAGCCTCTACCGCGCGACGCTGGACGAGCTGGACCACCTCGGCCGACTCCTCGGCGACGACGTCATCCGGCGGACCGGGTCGCTGCGCCTCGCGGGCCTGCCGGGACGGATCCGGGACGACGCGGAGGCCGCGGACCGTGAAGCCGAGATCGCGGACTGCGGCAAGCTCGCCGAGACCCTGCGGGACCACGGAATCGCCGTCGAGGACTACGAGGGCCCCCTCGGCCGGGGCATCTACCTGCCGGATGACGCCGCCATGAACCCGGTGCGCCGCGCGCTCGGCATGGCGTCGCTGCTCCGGTCGCGTGCCAGGCTGTTCGAGAACACGGCCGCGGTGCGCATCGACAGCGGTTGTGTGACGACCGCGACGGGCCGGATCAGCGCGCCCCTGATCCTGGTCGCCGTCGACGGGCGGCTCGAGCAGGTCCTCCCCGAACTCGCGGGCCGGGTGCGCACCTCCCGCCTCCAGATGGCGCGGACCGAGCCGGTCGCGACGACGGATCTGCCCTGCCCCGTCTACTGCCGCTGGGGCTTCGACTACGGACAGCAGGACGCGCAGGGACGGCTGTACGTCGGCGGCGGGCGCGACCGGTACATCGACGACGAGTGGACCCTGGACGACGCGCCCACACCCGTCGTCCAGAAGCACATCGAGTCGGTCGCGGAGCGCCTGGCGGGTCGTCCGGTGACGGTGACCGACCGGTGGGGTGCCTCGGTCGGCTTCACCGAGGACGGACGCCCGCTGTGCACCGAGGTGGCATCCGGAGTGGTGGCCTTCGGAGGGTACAGCGGAACGGGCAACCTGGTCGGTCCGGTCACCGCGCGCGCCGCCGTCGCCCTGGCCCTGGACGGCACCCCCATACCCGGCTACCTCAATGGCTGAGCCTCCCGTACGAAAGCAAGCGGCGGCGGACCGCCTCGCGGGCCTGCTGCGCCGCGCGGGCGTGCGGGACGTCCTGTCGGACGACACCACCCGTGCGGCGTACTCCTCCGACGCCTCACTCTACCGGGTCCGGCCGCTTCTCGTGGTGCGTCCCGGTGACGAGGACGAGGTCCGCAGCGTCATGGAGGTCTGCCGGGACGAGGGGGTCCCGATCGTGCCGCGCGGCGGAGGAACGTCCGTGGCCGGCAACGCGATCGGCCCGGGAGTCGTCATCGACTTCAGCCGCCACATGACGAGCATCCTCGGGGTCGACGCCGACCGGCGACTCGCCGTCGTCGAGCCCGGCGTGATCCAGGCCGACCTGCAACGGGCGGCGGCCGCGGCCGGACTCAGGTTCGGGCCCGACCCGTCCACCGTCAGCCGCTGCACGATCGGCGGCATGATCGGCAACAACGCCTGCGGTTCGCGGACCCTGGGCTACGGGCGCACCTCGGACAACGTGCTCGGCCTCCGCGGCTACTTCGGCAACGGCGAGCGGTTCGATCTGGGCTCCGGCACACCGGCGAGCGGCGGCACGACCCTCGACGCGCTCCGGGACGTCGCGCTGAGCAACCTGTCGACGATCCGGACCGAGTTCGGCACCTTCGGCCGGCAGGTGTCGGGCTACGCCCTGGAACACCTCGCCCCCGAGCGCGGATTCGACGTACGACGTGTGCTCGTCGGCTCCGAGGGAACGCTGGCGGTGACCACCGGGGCGACGGTACGCCTCGTCCGCGACCCCGCCCACGCGGTGCTCGTCGTCCTCGGGTACGACGACATCGGCTCGGCCGGCGACGCGACGCCGGACGTGCTCCGGTTCGGCCCGACCGCCTGCGAGGGAATCGACGCGCGCATCGTCGACGTGGTGCGGCAGCGCCGTGGCGCCCACGCCGTTCCCGGACTTCCGCGGGGACGGGCATGGCTCTTCGTCGAGCTGGCCGGCGACGACGCCCCCGAGATCGCGGAACGCGCCCGGTCGCTGATGGAGTCCGCCGGAGCGGTCGACTCGCGGTTGGTGACCGACCGCGACGCGATGACCGCGCTCTGGGGCATCCGCGCCGACGGCGCGGGACTCTCCGGCCGCAGCGCGGCCGGCCTGCCCGCCCACGCCGGCTGGGAGGACGCCGCTGTTCCGCCCGATCGGCTGGGCGCGTACCTGCGGGACTTCGAGGCACTGATGGAATCGGCGGGGGTCGGAGGACTGCCCTACGGCCATTTCGGCGACGGATGCGTCCACATCCGGATCGACTGGCCGCTGGAGAGCGGCGGCGGCACCCGGGTGTTCCGGGAGTTCCTGACCGCCGCGGCCCGGCTGGTGGCCGGCTACGGCGGCTCCCTCTCCGGCGAGCACGGCGACGGCAGGGCCCGCAGCGAGCTGCTGCCGTTGATGTACAGCCCGGAGGCGCTCGCCGCGTTCGCGGCGGTGAAGCGGGCGTGCGACCCCGGCGACCTCCTCAACCCGGGGGTGGTGGTCGAGCCCAGGCCGGTCGACGCGGACCTGCGGGTGCCGGCGGCCCGGCGGCTCCGGGGCGAGTTGGCGCTCACCTACGGCGGTGACGACTTCAACCGCGCGGTGCATCGCTGCACCGGAGTCGGGAAGTGCCGGGCGGACAACAGCGCCTCCGGTGGCGTCATGTGTCCGTCGTACCTGGCCACGAGGGACGAGCGCCACTCGACGCGGGGGAGGGCCCGGGTCCTCCAGGAGATGCTCAACGGCTCCGCCGTCACGGACGGCTGGCGGTCGGCCGAGGTGCACGAGGCGCTCGACCTGTGCCTGTCCTGCAAGGGCTGCACCGCCGAGTGCCCCACCGGGGTCGACATGCCCGCCTTCAAGGCCGAGGTGCTCCACCAGACCTATCGACGGCGGTTGCGTCCGGCCGCGCACTACGGCCTCGGCTGGCTGCCACGATGGGCGCGCCTCGCGAGCACCGCTCCGCGCCTGGCCAACGCCGTGCTGCGGGTCCCGGGACTCGGGCGCTCCGCACGGGCGATGGCCGGCGTCGACGGCCGACGCAGCATTCCGCCCCTCGCCGAACAGACCTTCCGCGACTGGTTCGCCCGCACGCGGGACGAACGCGCGAGCACGGGCACGCCGGTGGCGCTGTTCGTCGACTCCTTCACGAACTACTTCACCCCCGAGGTCGGACGGGCGACCGTCGCCGTTCTCGAGGACGCGGGCTTCAGACCGGAGATTCCCGACCAGCACATGTGCTGCGGCCTCACCTGGATCAGCACGGGACAGCTCGATGCCGCGAAGCGGATCCTCCGCCGTACCGTCGGCGCCCTGGAGAAGTACGCCGAGGCGGGAACGCCCGTCGTGGGGATGGAGCCGTCGTGCACGGCGGTGCTGCGCGGTGACGCGCGGCACCTGATCGGCGCGGGTGCCGAGGCCGTCGCGGACTCTACTCGTACGCTGGCGGAACTCCTCGTCGGGGCCGGGTGGACACCTCCCGACCTCCAGGGCGCCGACGTGGTGGCGCAGCCGCACTGCCATCACCACGCCGTGATGAGCTGGGACGCCGACGCCGCGCTCCTCGAGGCGGCCAACGCACGAGTGCGACGCGTGGGCGGATGCTGCGGACTCGCGGGCAACTTCGGCGTCGAGAAGGGGCATTACGAGGTGTCCGTGGCCGTGGCCGAACAACAGCTGCTGCCCGCCGTCCGGGCCGCTCCGGCCGGCGCCCACCTCCTGGCGGACGGCTATTCGTGCCGCACCCAGCTCGCCGATCTGACCGACGGCGAGGGACTCCACCTCGCCCAGCTGCTCGCCGCCCGCCTGCCCCGGAACTGACCCGGCGCGCCCGCGCATCGGATAGCGGGCCTGATCAATCAGCAGCAGAGTCCGTCGCTTGTTGCCGCGGATCGGCGCTGCAAGGCTTTGCGACAGCAGAGCGCAGAACGATTTGAGACCTCAGGAGCACACCACCCATGGCCCCCCTTCAGCAGTGGCAACTGCGCGCCGAGTTCGCCCGTCGGCTCTCCGACATGTACGCCAAGGAGGTTCCGGCCTACGGCACGCTGCTGGCAGTCAGCCAGGAGATCAACCGGGAGGTGATGGTCGACCAGGGCGCCGACGCCGAGCGCCTGGGCACCATCAGCCGGGTCAGTGCCGAGCGCCACGGTGCCATCCGCCTGGGCACACCGCGCGAGATGGCACAGGCGACCAGGCTCTTCGCCGCCATGGGGATGCACCCCGTCGGCTTCTACGACCTGCGCGAGGCCGCCGGCAGCGCGGTGCCGGTGGTCTCCACGGCCTTCAGGCCCATCGACTCCGAAGAGCTGGCGCTCAACCCCTTCCGGGTGTTCACCTCGATGCTGGTCCCGGGCGACCGCCGGTTCTTCAACGCGGACCTCCAGGCCCGGCTCACCACCTTCCTGGACGGGCGCCGCCTGTTCCCCGACGAGCTGCTGGTCCTCGCCGACCGCGCGGCCGGGCACCGCGAGCTCTCACGTGCGGACGCCGACCGGTTCCTGGATCTGGCGACGGCCGCCTTCGAGCTCTCCCGGGAGCCCGTCGACAAGGCGTGGTACGAGGAACTCCACACGGTGTCGTCGGTCGCCGCCGACATCGGCGGGGTGGCGAGCACACACATCAACCACCTGACGCCCCGGGTGCTCGACATCGACCGGCTCTACGACCGCATGGGCCAGCGCGGCATCACCATGATCGACACGATCCAGGGGCCGCCGCGCTGGCAGGGACCGGACCTGCTGCTGCGCCAGACCTCCTTCCGGGCGCTGGCCGAGGAGCGCGCGTTCCGGACGCCCGACGGCCTCACCACGACGGGCGACCTGCGGGTCCGTTTCGGCGAGGTGGAGGCCCGGGGCATCGCGGCGACCCGAACCGGACGGGAGCGGTACGACGAGCTCTCGAAGCGCGTCCAGCAGGCCATGGCGAACCAGCCCTCCGACGTGCCCGACCACGAGATCCGGAACTCGGTGGCCGCGGACCTCTGGCGCGAGCTGGTGCCCCGCACCGAGACCGAGCTGGCCCTCGACGACCTGGCCTACTTCACCTTCCGCGTCCGCGAGCCGGGCCGGCGCGACGCACAGGTGCCGCCCCGCGACCTCCGCGGCCTGATCCAGGGCGACTGGGTCGTCGCCGAGCCCGTCGTCTACGAGGACTTCCTGCCCAGGTCGGCGGCGGGGATCTTCCAGTCCAACCTGACCTCGGACGGCACCAGGGACGACGGCCGGCAGGGCACCGCGATCGACTCGGAGCGGATGTCCGGCCTGCTGGAGGCGACGATCCACGACCCCTACGAGCTCTACGAGGACATCCGCCGCAGATCACTGACCGAGGTCGCCGACGCACTGTCGATCGACGCGATCCAGACCGGCGCGACCTCCACCACGTCCAACTGACCGGCACGACCGGCCCTGCCCAAGGAAAGCCAGGAATGAGCGACACACACCACATCGAGATCCCGACGACCGACGAGCTGCGCACGCTGGCGCGCACGAGCCTGGAGCGCTGCGGAGCCGACTTCGCCGCGGTCGGGCCGACGGCGTCGGCCCGCATCACGACGCGTACCCCCATCACCGGCGAGAACCTGTTCGACGTGCCGGCCGCCACCGCCCACGACGTCGAGCGGGCCATCGAGGACGCGCACGCCGCCTTCCTCACCTGGCGCACGGTGCCCGCTCCCGTCCGCGGCCAACTGGTCAAGCGGCTCGGCGAACTGCTCACCGAGCACAAGACCGACGTCGCCAACCTGATCAGCATCGAGGTCGGCAAGATCGCCGCGGAGGCGCTCGGCGAGGTGCAGGAGATGATCGACATCTGCGACTTCGCCGTCGGGCTCTCCCGTCAGCTCGAAGGGCGCACCATGCCGTCCGAGCGCGCCGGCCACCGGCTGATGGAACAGTGGCACCCGCTCGGCGTCGTCGGCGTCATCACCGCCTTCAACTTCCCGGCCGCCGTGTGGTCGTGGAACACCGCGCTGGCCGTCGTGTGCGGCGACACCGTGGTGTGGAAGCCCTCGGAGCTCACCGCCCTGACGGCCGCCGCCTGCTCGGCGCTCTTCGACCGCGCGGCCCGCGAGGTCGGCGCACCGGAACACCTCAACGTGACGGTTCCGGCGTCGGCCGCAGACAGCCAGGTGCTGGTCGACAGCCCCGGGGTTCCGCTGGTGAGCGCCACCGGCTCCGAGCGGATGGGCGGACAGATCGCTCCGCGGGTGGCGCAGCGCTTCGGCCGGACCATCCTCGAACTGGGCGGCAACAACGCCGCCGTCGTCACACCCTCGGCCGATCTCGAACTCGCGACCCGCGCCATCGTCTTCTCGGCCGCGGGTACGGCCGGACAGCGATGCACGACGCTGCGCCGCGTCATCGTCCACGAGGACGTCGCCGAGGTCCTGATCGACCGGGTCGTCACCGCCTACCGCGGTCTTCCGATCGGCAGCCCCTTCGACGGGTCGACCCTGGTCGGCCCGCTGATCGACGGGCGCGCCCACGCCGCCATGTCCTCCGCCCTCGCCGACGCGACGGCCGCGGGCGGCACGGTCCTCGTCGGCGGTGGGCGCCGGCCGAGCACGGACGGGTCGTTCTACGTCGAGCCGGCCGTCGTCCGGATGCCCGGCCAGGCCGGCATCGTCCGCCAGGAGACCTTCGCTCCCATCCTCTACGTCATGACCTACTCGACGTTCGAGGAGGCCATCGCGCTGCACAACGAGGTGCCGCAGGGCCTCTCGTCCGCGATCTTCACCCTCGACCAGCGGGAGGCCGAGCGGTTCATCGCCGCCGACGGCTCCGACTGCGGCCTCGTCAATGTCAACATCGGCACCTCCGGCGCCGAGATCGGCGGCGCGTTCGGCGGCGAGAAGACCACCGGTGGCGGACGCGAGTCGGGGTCGGACGCGTGGCGCGCGTACATGCGCCGTACGACCAACACCATCAACTACTCCCGTGAACTGCCGCTGGCCCAGGGCGTCAACTTCGGCTGACCCCGTCGCGGACGGAACAGCCCGACAACGAGAGGAGAGGGACCGAATGCTCGACATGATGGACGAGTGGGGACCGGAGAAGGTCGTCTGCGTCTCCGACCGGCGTACCGGGATGCGGGGCGTGCTGGTCATCGACAACACGGCCCGCGGCATGGGCAAGGGCGGGACGCGGATGACGCCCACCGTCACGACCACCGAGGTGGCGCGGCTGGCGCGCAACATGACGTGGAAGTGGGCCGCGGTCGACCTGTTCTACGGGGGGGCCAAGGCCGGTGTCCGAGCCGATCCGACCGCGGCCTCCAAGGAGGAGGTGCTGCGCGCCTTCGTCCGCGCGCTGCGCAACGAGGTCCCGGAGGAGTACGTCTTCGGGCTCGACGTCGGACTCTCGGAGGCCGACGCCGCCATCCTGCTGGACGAGGTCGGCTCCCGTGCGGGTGCGGTGGGGACCCCCCTCGATCTCGGAGGTCTCCCCTACGACCAGTTGGGGGTCACCGGTTACGGCGTCGCCGAGTCGGTGGACGCCGCGGCGGACCTGGCCGGCCTGGAGACGACGGGGCTGACGGTCGGCATCCAGGGCTTCGGCGCCGTGGGGGCGGCGGCCGCCCGCCGCCTGGCCGAACTGGGTGCGACGGTCGTCGCCGTCTCGACGGCCCGCGGGGGACTCCACCGTCCCGACGGTCTCGACGTGGCTCGGCTCCTGCAACTGCGGGAGGTCCACGGCGACGCGCTGGTCGACCACTACGGCGGCGACGCGAAGCCGCTGGCGGCGGGCGAGGAGCTCCTGGTGCCGGCGGACGTTCTCGTCCCCGCGGCGCTGCAGGACGTCATCGACGACCGCCTGGCCGCGGAGCTGCCGGCGAGGATCGTCGTCGAGGGGGCGAATCTGCCGAGCAGCGCGAGCGCCCAGCAGATCCTGCACGAGCGGGGCGTCGTCGTCGTTCCCGACTTCATCGCCAACGCGGGCGGTGTCGTCGCCGCCGCGGTCGCGATGGACGCGCGCTCCTCGGCGATCCGGCCGGATCCGTCCGCCGTGTTCACGAACATCTCGGCCAAGCTCCGGGCGTGTGCCCAGGAGACGATCCTCGCGTCGCGCACCGGCGGAGTGACGACGCACCGCGCGGCGCGGGCCGCCGCTCAGAACCGGGTCGCCGCGGCCATGCGTCTGCGGGGGATGCTGCGGGACTGACGGGGCTTCGAGCGCGCGTGTCGCCGTGGCGGAACCGGAAGGGGCTCCGCCACGGCGACACGCGCGTCCTCAGCCGACGACGGTGCGTATCGTGTCGGTGACGGCCCGGACCGCCGGTCGTGCCGTGGCGCCGGCGGCGCGGATCAGGACCGTCCGGCGCTCGAAGTGCTCCGTGAGGTCCACGCGCGTCAGCGAGACCGAGTCGTTCAGCGCGAGCATCGTGTCCGTGACGAAGACCGCGCCGAGTCCACGGGCCGCGAGGACCAGGGCGACCGCGGTGTCGACCATCTCGTGACGGACCTGCGGTTCGAAGCCGCTCTGGCGACAGGCGGTCCGCACCGCACGGCCGAAGGGAGTGCTCTCCGGCGGTGCGACGAAGCTCCACTCCCGCGCCTCGCGCAGCGAGATCTCCCGGCCCGTCGGAGCGTGCGCGCCGTCCGCGAAGGCGAGACCGAAGCGCTCGGTGTGCAGCGTGATCGCCTCGATGTCCGGGCTGCGCCGCATCGGGCTGTTGGGGTAGTCGAGGCCGAGCGCCAGGTCGACGCGACCGCGCCGGACGGCGGGCACCACATCGTCCACGTCCAGCTCGCAGGTCCGCAGGTCGACGGCGGGGAAGGCGCGCCGCATCGAGCCCGCGACCGGCGGCACCAGCGCGGCCGCGGTGCTACCGAAGGTGCCCAGCAGGATCGGTCCGGCCGGCACGTCGCGGGCGGACCGGACGGAGTCGAGCGCGATCCGCTCCGCGTCGAGTATGCCCGCCGCGTGCTCGGCGAGCAGCCGCCCGGCGTCGGTGAGCACGACCTTGCGGCCGACCCGGGCGATCAGGGGCGCGCCGACCGCCTTCTCCAGTGCGGCGAACTGCTGGGAGACGGCGCCCGGCGTGTAGCCGAGCTCGTCCGCGACCGCGGCAAGGGTGCCGAGGCGGCAGAGCGCGCGAAGCGCGACGAGATGGGTCAGGTTGAGCGTCACTCACCCCTCCTCGGGGACGGACCTCGGCGGCCCGCGCAGGTCGCGAGCGTAGTGAAACTGTAGTTTCGATGCGGTCAATTATGCAGCGATTCTGTAAGTATCGCTTCTTGACGCGTCGACCGTGACCAAGCACACTTTTTCTCGCCAGGTCATCGCCGCGCAGACGCTGCCGCCGACCTGCTCGCCACGCGTGCCGTCGGGCCGCATGAGGCGTTTCCTCGTCTGTCAACCAAGAGGAGTCGGTGTGTCCGAATCCAGCAGTTCCTCCCCGCTCAGAAGGGACCTGTCTGTCTGGGGCGCCCTGGGGCTCTCGGTCGCCGTGCTCGGGCCGAGCATGGCGGTGAACATCAACCCGCAGGCGCCCGCGGCCCATGTCGGACGCGCGGTGCCGCTGGTGTTCGCGATCTCCACCGTCGCGGTCGTCCTGGTCGCCTACGCCTTCGTCCGGCTCTGCCAGAACTTCGCGCACGCCGGCTCGGTCTACGGATTCGCCGCGGCGACCGTCGGCCCGCGGACGGGCTTCGTCGCGGGCTGGCTGCTGCTGGGCACCTATGTGGCCTTCGCGGTGTGCACCGTCGCCGGCGGCGTCCTGTTCTTCTCCACCTTCCTTGAGCAGGTCGGTATCGGCGGGGGCGCCGGCTGGCTGGTTCCGGCGGCGATCATCCTGGCGGGGGTCGCGTTCCTCGCCTCCCGGCCGGCCAAGAGCGCCACGGCGGTCCTGCTGGTGATCGAGGTCGTCACGATGGTGGTCATCCTGGTCATCGCCGTGGTGATCTTCGTCCGGCTCGCCGCCGGAAACCCTCCGCAGGCGCAGCAGCTCACGGCCTCGATCTTCACCCTGCCCGAAGGCGCGTCCAGTTCGGGGCTCTTCTTCGCCATGACCTTCGGCTTCCTCTCGTTCGCCGGGTTCGAGGCGGCGTCGACCCTGGGGGAGGAGACCCGCAACCCCCGGCGCGACATCCCCGTCGCGCTGATCGGCACCGTCCTGATCGCCGGGGTCTTCTACGTCGTCGTCACCTCCGCCGAGACGCTCGGATTCGGGGCGGACGCGCAGGGCGTGAACGCGCTCATCGCCTCTCCCTCCCTGATGGGGGACCTGGCCACGATGTACGTCGGGAGCTGGCTGGGGCCTGTCGTCACACTCGGCGCCGCCGCGAGCGCGTTCGCGGGCGGACTCGCGTGCACGGTGGGTGCCTCACGTCTTCTCTTCGCCATGGGACGTGACGGATTCGGGCCCCGCCGCCTGGGAGAGGCGCGCGAGCGCGACGGTGTGCCGCAGGCCGCTGTCACTCTGGTGACCTGCGTCGTCGCCGCCGCCTTCGTCCTCCTGCGGCTGTTCGCCGCCGAGAGCGACACCGACGTCTTCTTCTGGGCCGCGACGGTCGGATCGCTCGGCCTGATGTCGGCGTACGCGATGTGCCTCGTCGGCGCGATCCGGTTCCTCTTCTTCGGGGCGACGCCGCGGGTGAGCCGCAGGGAGATCGTGGTGCCGCTCGCCGGTCTCGCCGCGATCGGCTTCATCATCTACACCAACGTGTACCCGCGGCCCGAGGCGCCCTACTCCCTCTTCCCCTACCTCATCGCCGGCTGGATCCTGATCGGCGTCGTCATCGTCCTGTCGGTCCCCGGACTGGCGGCCCGGATCGGAGGGCAGTTCGCGACGGAGTCGGAACAGCCGGCGGACGAGCCGGTACCGGTCGACTGAGCGTGCCCCGCACAGCGGCCACGAGGCACCCGAGGGCGATGCCGCGTTGCTGTACGCCCGGTGAGCCGAGGTGCCGGGGGCGTGGGGGAGTGCGGGTGCCGGCCGACGGTAGCCAGGGCGGTCACTCGGCGAGGGCCTTCGGGGCGGCGAAGTCTTCGGTCGTCCGGGTGCGGTCCCACCCGCCGTGAGGAGGGGCGGCGCGGGCGGAGGTGCGGGGAGAGCACCGACGCCCGCGAACGCACGCGGACACCGCGCGGGGCACGGCGGGCCGCCGCACCGCCGGCCGCCGTCGGAACTCCGGACGCCGCACTCGGGCACGGGCCGCCGGGACGCTCCTCGCTCGCGGCCGGGGGGCGCGCGGGCGGCCCGGGGAAGGCGCGGGCGGCGTCGGGTCGGTCGACCACCCGCCGACACCGGGGTGCCGACGGCTCAGCGCGCGCCGGTTCGAACCGGCGCGCACGGCGCACCGGCGACGCCCTGAACGCACCGCTCGGAGTTCGCGCGCCCTACCGGAGGTCATGGGCTCTGGGAATGATGAGCTGACCGCAGGGGTCCAGGCGACACCGCGCACCTGCCTCCCGGTGAGGCGGACCCGTGGTGGAAGGAGTCCACATTGTTGCTGCTCATCTCCCCGGACGGCGTCGAGGAAGCCCTCGACTGCGCGAAGGCGGCGGACCACCTCGACATCGTCGACGTCAAGAAGCCCGACGAGGGCTCGCTCGGCGCGAACTACCCGTGGGTCATCAAGGAGATCCGTGAGGCGGTCCCGGCGGACAAGCCGGTGTCCGCCACTGTGGGAGACGTGCCGTACAAGCCCGGCACGGTGGCCCAGGCGGCACTCGGCGCGGTGGTCTCCGGAGCCACCTACATCAAGGTCGGCCTCTACGGATGCACGACTCCCGAGCAGGCCGTCGACGTCATGCGGGGGGTCGTCCGCGCGGTGAAGGACCACCGGCAGGACGCCTTCGTCGTGGCCTCCGGATACGCCGACGCCCACCGGATCGGCTGCGTCAACCCGCTCGCGCTGCCCGACATCGCCCTCCGCTCCGGCTCCGACGCGGCCATGCTCGACACCGCCGTCAAGGACGGGAGCAGGCTGTTCGACCACGTGCCACCGGAGAGCTGCGCGGAATTCGTCCGGCGGGCCCACGACGCCGGCCTGCTCGCCGCCCTCGCGGGCAGCGTGAAGAGGGGCGACCTGGGCGAACTGACCCGCATCGGCACGGACATCGTGGGAGTGCGCGGGGCGGTGTGCGAGGGGGGCGACCGCACAGCGGGAAGGATCCGGCCGGAGCTGGTGGCCGACTTCCGGGCGGAGATGGACCGGCACGCCCGGGAACACGGGGCCGCCGCCACCGTCGCGGGCTGACACGGTGGGCATGACGGCACAACGGGACCGTTCCCCGGCCGGGACCTCCGGCAGACGCCTCCGCGTCCTCGATCCCGCGACGGGCGAAGCCTTCGACGACGTCCCCGACCAGCGGCCGGAGGAACTGGACGCCGTCGTGCGCCGGGCCCACGACGCCTGGCGCGGCTGGCGGACCGACCGAGGCGTCCGCACCACCGCGTTGCTCGCGGCGGCCGACGCCGTGGAGGCCGCAGGTCCGCGCATCGCCCCCCTGCTCACCCGGGAACAGGGCAAACCCCTGGCCGAGTCGTTCGCGGAGATCGACCGTACGGCGGCCCGCCTGCGCTACTTCGCCGCGCTCGACCCCGGTCCCCGGCCCCTCAAGGACGGCCGTCCGGTGCGAAGCGAGCTCCGCTGGCGATCGCTCGGACCCGTCGCCGCGATCGTCCCGTGGAACTTTCCCCTCCAACTGGCGTCGGCGAAGTTCGCGCCCGCGCTCGCGGCGGGCAACACGGTGGTGCTCAAGCCCTCGCCCTTCACCCCGCTCGCCACCCTGCTGCTCGGATCCGTCATCGCCGACGCGCTCCCCGCGGACGTGCTCACGATCGTCACCGGAAACGAACCCCTGGGCGCCCGCCTCGCCTCCCACCCGGGGATCCGGCACGTCACCTTCACCGGTTCGATTCCCACCGGACGGGCCGTCGCGGCGGGCGCCGCGCCGTCGCTCGGCCGCGTCACGCTGGAACTGGGCGGCAACGATGCCGCCGTCCTGCTGGAGGACGTGGAGGTGGAGCGGATCGCGGACCGGCTGTTCTGGGCGGCGTTCCGCAACTGCGGGCAGGTCTGCATGGCGGTCAAGCGCGTCTACGCCCCCGCCCGGATCTACGCGGACGTCGTCGAGGCCCTCGCACAGCGGGCCAGGAGCACCGTCGTCGGGTCCGGCCTCGATCCGGACACGCAACTGGGTCCGGTCAACAACATGCCGCAACTCGCCCGGGTCGAACGGTGCACGGCACAGGCGCTGGCCGACGGGGCCCGGGCCGCGGCCGGAGGCCACCGGCCGGACCGGCCGGGATACTTCCACGCGCCGACGATCCTGGCCGACGTCCCGCCCGACAGCCCGGTGGTGACGGGGGAGCAGTTCGGTCCGGTCCTGCCGGTGCTGCCGTACCGGGGCCTCGACGAAGCCGTCGAGGCCGCCAACGGTACGCGCTTCGGGCTGGGCGGCTCGGTGTGGGGAACCGATCTCGACCGGGCCGAGGCGGTGGCGGACCGGCTGGAGTGCGGGACGGCGTGGATCAACCACCACGCCGAACTGTCCCTCGCCCAGCCCTTCGCGGGCGTCAAGGAGAGCGGCGTCGGCGTCGCGGGAGGGCCGTGGGGGCTCTACGGAAATCTCAGACCGTTCGTCGTGCACCGCCCGGAGGAGATGTGACGATGAGGTTCGGCGCGGCGGTACTCCGCTCGTACGAGAGCCGGTTCGCCGTCGAGGAGGTCGTCCTGGAAACGGGACCGGCGGACGGCGAGATCCTGGTGAGGATCGCGGGCTGCGGCATGTGCCGGACCGATCTCGCGGTCCGGCGGTCGGCGGGCCGCTCACCGCTGCCGGCGGTGCTCGGCCACGAGGGGGCCGGCGTCGTCGTGGAGACGGGCGGCGCGCACACCGGTCTGAGCGAGGGCGACCACGTCGTGCTGAGCTTCGACTCCTGCGGACACTGCCGGAACTGCCTCGCCGCCGCCCCCGCCCATTGCGACTCCTTCGCCTCGCTCAACCTCTTCGGAGGGCGCGGGGAGAACGCCGCACGGTTCACCGACGCGGCCGGGGAGGAACTGGCCCCCCGGTGGTTCGGCCAGTCCTCGTTCGCCGAGTACGCCGTGGTCCCGGCCCGCAACGCCGTCCGGACCGATCCCTCGCTGCCCGTCGAACTGCTCGGGCCGCTCGGCTGCGGATTCCTCACCGGTGCGGGCGCGGTCCTCAACTCCTTCGGCATCGGGCCCGGCGACACCCTCGTGGTCCTCGGCGCGGGGGCGGTGGGCCTGGCCGCGGTGATGGCGGCCGGGGCCTGCGGAGCGGTGACCGTGGCCGTCGACCGGCACCCCGAACGGCTCGCCCTCGCCGAACGGTTCGGCGCGATCCCGTTGCCCGCGGCGTCCGCCGACCTCCCCGGCCATGTCCGAAGACTCACCGACGGCGGCGCGCAGTACGCCCTCGACACCACGGCCTGCGCCCGGCTGATCAACGACGCGCTCAGGGCCCTGCGTCCGACCGGCCACCTCGGTCTGGTCGCACGACTCCGCACCGCGCTGCCGCTCGAACCGGGCGTGCTGGACCGGGGCCGGAGGATCTCCCACATCTGCGAGGGGGACGCGGTGCCGCGGCTGCTGATCCCGCGGCTGACCAGCCTGTGGCAGGCAGGCCGGTTCCCCTTCGACGAGCTGATCCGCACCTACCCGCTCACCGACATCAACGAGGCCGAACGTGACTGCGAAGCGGGCCTCGTGGTCAAACCCGTCCTGCTTCCGGAGCCGCTGCACCGGTGAGTCGACGCGCCGGTGCGCCACTGCGCCGGTGTGCCATCGAGCCGGTGGACCGGAGAGCCGGTGGGCCGGAGAGCCGGTGGGCCGGTGAAGGGACGGGCGGGGGGCGACGTTCCCGCCCACCCGCCCGTCCCTGTCCACCGCCGTTCACCCGCCGGTCCTCCCGGCCGGTTCCGGTGATCCAGCAGGCGCATGGTCCGCCGTGCGTCGCCCCAACTCGACCGAAGGAGAACACGTGGTCGGTACGACTTCTCGGAACGCCGGTGCGGAAGGCGTGGAGGGAGGTGTCGGCCTGACCGCGCTGCTCGTCGCCGCGGCACGGGCGATCGAGACCCATCGCCACGACTCCCTGGCACGGGACGTCTACGCGGAGCACTTCGTGCGCGCCGCACCGGCGTGCGCCGACTGGCCGGTTCGGATACAGCAGGTCCCGGACGGGGACAGCGATCCGCTGTGGGGGCGGTTCGCCCGCTACTTCGGTCTGCGGACGAGGGTCCTCGACGACTTCCTCCTCGGGTCGGCGCGTACGGGTGGCGCCCGGCAAGTGGTCCTGCTCGGTGCGGGGCTGGACTCGCGGGCCTTCCGGCTCGACTGGCCCCCCGGCCGCGTGATCTTCGAGATCGACAGGGAGGGCGTGCTGGCCTTCAAACACCGGGTGCTCGACGGGTTGTCGGCCACGGCGAAGGCGGCGAGGGTGCCCGTCCCGGTCGATCTGCGCGCGGACTGGGCCGGAGCGCTCGTCGACGCGGGCTTCGACCCGGCGGTACCGAGCGTATGGCTGGCCGAGGGGCTGCTGTTCTACCTGCCCGCCGCCGCCGAGACGCACCTCGTCGACGAGATAGACCGGCTGAGCACAGGGGGTGGAGCGTTGGCGTTCGAGGTCAAGCTCGACAAGGACCTGCTGGAGTACCGCGACAGCCCGCTGTACACCTCGACCGCCCATCAGATCGGCATCGACCTGCTCGGTCTGTTCGCCAGGGAGCCGCGGCCCGACTCCGCGGGCGCCCTGGCGAGCAGGGGCTGGTCCACATCGGTTCGCACCCCCTTCGACTTCACCCGTCGCCACGGTCGGGGGCCCCTGCCCGAGCGGAACGACGCGCTGGCGGGCAACCGGTGGGTGTTCGCGAACAGACCCCGACCGTGACACGGGCCCCGGCGACCGGCCCGCCGCACGCGCGGCGGACCTCGGCCGCACGAGCGTCGGCCGCCCCGCACCGTCCACGGCCCTTGGCGCCCGCACGACCGGCGGCATCGGCATCGGCCTCGACCCCGGCGCGGGGCCGGACCGGCCGGTAGGTCATCGCGCGCGTGCACGGGTTCGAGCCGCGCGCCCTGGTGCGCGATCCCTTCCACGGCGCCGACGGCGCGCGGCAGGTCCCTCGCGTCCGCCGCTGAAAGCCGTGCCGGCGACCTCCTGAAGCCTTCACTCGGTGATCCAGGACAGCAGGACCGGCCGACCACTGCTCCGGGTCCCAAGGCCCACCCGCCGTTGCCCCTTCGCACCCGCCCTCTCTGCCCTCCGGTGGCGCAACAGTGCCCCGACGCTCCTTGCGCGGCCGGCTCGCGGCGGTCGAGGCTGAACAATCCGTAAGGGAAGGGTGTGAGATGCACGCACAGGACCGGAAGCAGGAAGAGGCGCGGCGGAAGGCCGCACCGGCGCGTGGCCACGACGCGTCCGCCACCGTTCCCGGCACACACCGTCCCGAAGGCGTCGGTGCCCACGGCTCTCGGGGACTTGGGGCCCTGCAGCGCAGCGCGGGCAACGCGGCAGTCGTCCGCATGATCGAGCGGGAGCGGCACGCCCACGGTCCCGGCCGCGGTCACCACGAACAGGAGGCGCCGGTCCAGCGCAAGGCCGTTCACGAAGGACCGCGGGCCCCGGGCAAGCCGCTGGACGAAACCGTCCGCACCGGCATGGAGGCGCGGTTCGGCGCGGACTTCTCCGACGTGTGCCTGCACACCGGACCGGCGGCGGCCGCCCCGGCCACCTCGATCGGTGCCCGCGCCCACATCTCCGGCAGCCGCATCGTGGTGGGGAACGGGGGCGGTGACCGGCACACCCTGGCCCACGAACTGACACATGTCGTCCAGCAGCGCGACGGCTCGGTCGCCGGGAGCGACAACGGGGCGGGGCTGAGCATCAGTGACCCCTCCGACCGCCTCGAACGAGAGGCCGGGGCAACGGTGTCCGAGGTCATGTCGTCGGGCCCGCTCGGGGAGGCGACGGTGCCCGCCGTGCGGCGTTCGGCGCACCCACGCGGCCCCGACTCGCCCCGCTCCGTCCAGCGGGCGCCGAAGGGCCCCTTGATGCAGGGCTACGACCGCCCGGGCATCTCCAACGCGGCGACCGAGGAGATGCTGGAATACCAAGGAGTGACCGGCTCCCCGTCCTCTCGATCACCGCGAGCGGAACAGCGCCTGAAGGAACTCCAGGGCGAGAACCACTTCGACACCGCCCTCGCGGCCAACTGGAAGGCGGGCAAGCGCACCGGCCAGACCCAGGACGGTGTCCCCATCTCACGAAACCACCGGCTGTCGGACCACTACGTCGGTCACGTCATCGAGAGAGCCGCCGAGGCCCGGAGCGAGGCGGACGACGACGGGCTGAAGGTGCTGGCGATCGACACCGCGGTGCAGCGGTTCATCACCGCGTGCGCCCCGTCCGGATCGGTCGACGGCATCATGGACGAGTTCCGCCGGCTCTCCGCGGCGAACTTCCGGGATGTCGTCGGTGCGACCTCGAACAACGGCCGCAACCTGCGAGCGGGCCACGCCCGTGACAACTCCACCATCCAGGAGCACTTCGATCCGGGCATCATCGCGGGAGGCACCGCGACACCGATCACCGAATCCATCATGGAAGCGGTGAAGAACCTGGTCGACGAGAACGTCATCGACAAGGCGCTGTCAGAAGAGGCACTTCAGGCCTACCGGGGCTGGACCTCCTCCGACATCCGGGAACGCGCCCGACGGTCCGGAGCGGTCGACGGGCCGTAGCGGCAGGGTTCGGCGCCGCTCCACCGCCACCGGTACAGCGCCCCTCCCCGGCAGCCGTCACTCTGGTCCGCGGGGCGGCGACCGCCCGGGCCGCGACCAGCGCGACGGTCCCGGGAGCGGCACCGCCGGTGGGCCCGGACCGTCGACGACGAGCCCGCCCGGAGCGCCCGCGACCGCGGTGCGAGGTGGAGGCGCCGGAGCTGTTCAGCGACACCGCGGTCATCGCCGCCTGGGGAGCCGCGGCATGGAGACCGGGGCGACGGCGGCCGCCGGCGCCGCGACCGGGGCGACGGGCAGGAAGGCGGCGCGCCGCCCCCCCACGCTCCCCGCCTGCCCCGCGACGACGCGCAGGGCCGGCAGAACGCCCGGTCCGGGCGTGAGCGCCCATCCGGCCTCGGCCGGTAGGAACGCGGCCGGCCCGCCGCACAGCACGAATCTGCGCGGACAGCGGTTCGGCCGGCCGCGAGGACGGGCGCGCCGAGCGCGAAGGCCGGGAAGCGAACGCGGTGACGAACCGGCCGGCGGTGAGCCAGGAGTGTGGGCAGGGAAACGCCTTTGCGCCCGGTGTGATCGGCGTGGATGCTGGCTTGCCGGAGGTACGGAAGATGACCGACGTCGTGTTGAAGCTGTCGGCCCGTGATCTGACGCATGCGGACCTGGCGTCGTGCGGGTGGGCAGGATCGGACCACCACCTGGCGGGCGTCGCGCGGCAGTTGGAACGTGTCCGGGCCGGCGAGGTCGACTACCTCGCGGTCTGCCCCGCGACGGACATCCCCGTGGCGAAGGGCGGTGTCGACTACCGGGTCAAGAAGGGGGTCGGCACGCTGTGGCAGCTGGCAGTCCATCCCGCGTTGCAGTCGTGCGGGATCGGCACGTTCCTCGTCGAAGCCGCGGAACTGCGGATCAGGACCCGCGGTCTTCGGCAGGCCGAACTCGGCGTGGAGGAGAGCAACCTCCGGGCACGTGCGCTCTACGAGAGGCTGGGCTATGTCGCGTACGGCCGTCAGCCGGACTCGTGGGACGAGCGAGCGCCTGATGGGTCGTTGCGCCGCCACGAGACGATGTGCACGCTGATGCGGAAGGAACTCGCGTAGGCAGAGTCACCTTCGCACGGTCTTCCAGCGGAAGCGGCCTCCCAGGTCATGGCGCCGTCGGATCCGGGGCGCCGTGACCTGGGAGGCCGTCGGCCACGGCGGAGGCCCCCTCCTCAGCTCCAGCCAGGCTCAGCCCCGCAACCGGTCGGACTCGCCGGGCCGGCATTCCGGCCCTCTCCCGCTCCACAGGGCCGAAACGTACTCGTCAGTGCCCCTGCGGACCCACGCCGCACCGCTTCCCCGGCGGTCCCCGGCTCGGCGGCCACGGCCGCGTACCTCCGCCTGCCGCGCGACACAGCGCGACGGCGCCCCCCCGGAACGCCTCCGGGTACGGAGACTGACGTCGCACACGGACCTCGTCCCCTTTCCGGACCATCAGGGTCCGGCGCCACGGTGCCCAAGGGATGTGCCTCCGCCCCCTTCCCGGCCCGGCCTCGGGTTATCCCCACCCCCGGTCCGCCAGCAGCCGCCATGGTCCGCGACGGCCGGGGATCCGTAGCTTTGCGTCATCGGCTCGAAGAGATCGCGAGAGGACGGCATGAGGCGGCGCAGCGGCAAGCAACATCGGACGGACGACCCGGTGGAGGCCCGGGGAACACATGGGCCGGCCGTCGAACTGCGCGGCGTTCGCCGACAGTACGGGCGCGGCACCAGCGCTGTGCACGCCCTCGCGGGCATTGACCTCGCCCTGTCGCGCGGCACGTTCACCGCCGTCATGGGCCCGTCCGGCTCCGGCAAGTCCACGTTCCTGCAGTGCGCCGCCGGCCTCGACCGGCCGTCGGCCGGCTCCGTACGCCTCGGCGGCACGGAGATCACCGGCATGCGCGAGAACCGGCTCACCGAACTGCGCCGCAGCCGCCTGGGCTTCGTCTTCCAGGCCTTCAACCTGCTGCCCTCCCTCACCGTGGAACAGAACGTGCTGCTCCCGATGCGCCTCGCCGGGCAGCGCCAGGACCGCCGCAAGGCGGACGGGATGCTCGCGCGGGTCGGCCTCGCCGACAAGGCGAAGCGCCGGCCGGACGAGCTCTCCGGCGGCCAGCGGCAGCGTGTGGCCATCGCCCGCGCCCTCGTCACCCGACCGGACGTGGTCTTCGCCGACGAGCCCACCGGAGCCCTCGACACCGGCACCGCTGCCGAGATCCTCGGCCTGCTCCGGCACGCGGTCGACACCCTCGGCGCCACCGTTGTCATGGTCACACACGATCCGGTCGCGGCTGCCTGGGCCGACCGCGTGCTGTTCCTCGCCGACGGCGTCTTCACCGGCGGCCTCGAACGGGGCCCGGCGGAGGAGATCGCCGCGCGCATGGCGGCCCTCACCTCTCGTACGGGCGCGACGACAGGGGCCGCGGCGTGAGGAGATTCGCCCCCAACGGCCTCGCCCGCGCGGCCGTTCGCTTCAAACCGGCGTCGTTCGTCGGTACCTTCGTCGCGCTGATGACGGCGGCGTTGATCGTCTCGGCCTGCGGCATCCTCCTGGAGACGGGCGCCCGCGCTTCGGTGCCGGCGAAGCGGTACGCGAAGGCGCCGGTCGTGGTGGCCGCGGACCAGTACGCCCGCCTCGTCGTGGGCGGCGGCGACAGCCGCTTCGAGGTGGCGAGCGCGCTGCCGGACACGGCACGTGTGGACGTCGCGCTGGCCGGCAGGGCGGCCCACGCGCCCGATGTGGAAGCGGCGGTGCCGGACTTCACGTTCCCGGTGCTCCGGGGTGACGGCGCGCTGACCGGACACGGCTGGGGATCGCACGCCTTCACCGGTGCCGCGCTCACCTCCGGGGCCGCGCCCCGCACCGGCGAGGTGGTGCTCGGTACGGCCGCGGCTCGGGCCGCGAAGACCGGCGTCGGTGACACGGTCGCGCTCCGAACCGCCGGCGGGCGGGCCGACTTCCGCGTCTCCGGTCTGGCGAAGGCCGGACCCGGTGATGTGGCCGGGAGCGCCATCGGCTGGTTCGCCGACGTCCAGGCTCCCGCGCTCGCCGGGCATCCCGGCAAGGCCGACGCCATCGCCGTACTGGCCAGGGCAGGGGCCGACGCCGACGTCCTCGCCGCCGGCGTGAAGAAGGCGCTCGCCGGCTCCGGAGCCGAGGTGCACACCGGTGAGGACCGGGGCGCCGTCGAGGACCGCGGGCTCGCGTATGCCAAGGAAGCGCTCACCGGACTCGGTGGATCCTTCGGCGGAATCGCCGCCCTGGTCGCCGTCTTCACGGCGTCCGGCACGGTCGCACTGTCCCTCGCCCAGCGCGCCCGGGAGTTCGCACTGCTGCGCGCCGTCGGCGCCACTCCGCGGCAGATCCGCCGCGCGGTCGCTGCCGAGGCCCTGCTCGTCGCGCCGTTCGCCGGACTGGTCGGCTGCCTGCCCGGGATCGGGCTCGCACACTGGTGGTTCGGGCAGTTGAAGGACCACGGGGCCATCCCGGAGCCCGTGGACCTGTACGTCTCCTGGGTCCCGCTCGTCGTCGCCGTCGGCATGGGGCTGCTGACCGCGCTCGCGGCCGGCTGGGCGGCCGGGCGCCGGCCGGCGAGGATCAAGCCGGGGCAGGCACTCGCCGAGGCGTCGGTGGAGCGCCTGCGGCCGGGGTTGATCCGCTCCGTGCTGGGCCTCGGCGCCCTCGTCGGCGGCGGGCTCCTCACCGCCGTCGCCGCACGGTCGGCGGGGGAGGACGCGGCCAACGCCGCCCTCGGCGTGATCATGTTGTTCATGTTCTCCGTCGCGCTGCTCGGCCCGCTGGTCGCGTGGCTGTGCGCGGCGCTGTTCGGGCTGCTGCTGAGCGGCCGCGGCGCCGCGGCCTCGCTCGCCGCCGCCAACTCCCGTACGAACGCCCGTCGGCTGGCCTCCGCGATCACCCCGATCGTGCTGGCCATGGCCTTCGCCTCGGTGCTGGCCTTCATGCACACGAGCGAGAACCACGTCGCCGCACAGCAGTTGCGCGCCGGCGTCACCGCGGATCACGTGATCACGCACCCCGTCGGGCTGCCCGCCGACGCCGCGGACCGGGCCGCCCGCGCACCGGGGGTCGACGCGGCCGTGGGCCTGCTCGACGCGCAGGTGCTCGTGCCCGTCGGCTCCGGAGACGACCGGTGGCTGCGGGGCTCGGCGATCCAGGGCATCTCCGGCTCCGGCGCACAACTGGCGAAGGTGCAGGACCTCGACGTGCGCAGCGGCAGCCTGGACCGTGTCGGCAAGGGCCGTATCGCCATCGGCGAGACGCTCGCCACATCGGCCGGCGTCGAGGTCGGCGACAAGCTCCCGATGTACCTCCCGGACGGCACCGGGACCAGCCCGGAGGTGGTCGCCGTGTACGGTCGCGGGCTGGGTCTCGCGGCCGTCACCATGGACCGTGCTTCCCTGGCCGCCCACGTCACCTCGGGCTTCGACAGCACAGTGCTGGTACGTGGGGGAGACGCCGGGGCCCTTGCCCCGCTGGGCAAGGTCACCGACGCGTCCGGCTACGCCCTCGAGCGGACCACCGACCGCGAGCTCAACGCCTGGGCGAACTACACCATGGCCGGTGTCCTGGGCGGCTTCGCCGCCGTCGCCGCGGTCAACACCCTCGTGATGACCGTCCTCGACCGTCGCCGCGAGCTGGGCATGCTCCGCCTCGTCGGCGCCACCAGGCGCCAGGTGATGGGCATGCTGCGCTGGGAAGGACTCCTGGTGGCGGTGACCGGCATCGCCCTGGGCACGGCCATCGCCGCGGCCACCCTGGTCCCGATGATGCGGGGTCTGACCGGCGAGGACCCTTACGTACCCCCGCTCGTGTACGGGTCCTTCGCCGCGGCCGCGGTGGGCCTCGCCCTGTTCGCCGTCACCCTCCCGGCGCGCGCGGCGCTCCGCGCCCCGGCGGGCTGACGGGGTATGCGGCCCTGAGGCGCGGGCAGGGACCTCGTCGGGATTCGGCAGCAGGCCCCCTCACCGGCGCCCTCGCCGCCGTGCGGTACGCCCTGCTGGACGAGTTCACCCGGCGTCGCGCGGACATCACCGCCGCCCGCCGGCCGTCCCTCCCGCGTCACCCGGCGATGACCGGGGTGGACGTCGATCACTCCGCACACCGAGGCGGCCGGGTCGATCACGCGATGCCCGCCACGATGTCGCGGGAGGGCTGCGTGCGGTGCGAGCGCGCCGCCGCGATCTGCTCGCGGGCCCGTGGCGCGGTCATCGCGCTCGCGAACCGGCCGGGCCCGGGCTGCGGGGCCCGGCCGACGGCCTTCCGGTCCGGCTGCGGCCTGCCCCTCTCGGAGGCGATGGGGGCAGCGGGTACACGGCCCGACAGCAGTTGCCGCCCCGGACTGACCATCACGTGGGGAACCGACATCCCGGCTCCGGCCAGGAGACCGCACCCGGCGCGGGCACCGGTCACATGGCGGGGGCGGTCTTGCCCCCGGCGACCGGGTCCGTGTTCCGTGGTCGTGGCGACACGCGTCGACATCTGCCGGGCTGCTGCTCATGACCTCAACCCTTGTAACCGGTCGGGCATTTAGGGCGTCCCCGCCGGGCCGGGGCGAGGCCGAACTCCTGCCGGAGATGCGCTCCCGCGGCGACCCAGGCCGGGCCCGAAGCGGTCATCCGGTACAGGGAGGAGCATCGAGGGGCCTGCCGGCCTCAGGCATCCGAGGGTGTGACGTCCGGGGACGTGCCCGCGGTGTCCAGGGCGCGGAGGACGCGGGTCAGGTCGGCCGGGGCCGCCGCGAGGCGCACCGGCTCGCCCGCGTCGTCCAGTTCGGCGACGTGCCAGCCGCGGGGGACCCCGTCACCGTCACCGCCGCGGGGACGCCGCACGCCCTGGACGGTGAGCCGGTGCACCGGAATCGGCCGTGCCGCGAACCGGCCCGGGCCGGGGTGGGGGACGACGGCGGGCGGACCGGCGCCGAGGAGGACGTGGGTGCCGAAGTGGTTCGGGTTGTAGTCGGTGCTCTCCAGGAAGCGGGCGGCGAGGAACACGTCCTCGTCGGCGGAATCCCGGGGCGTCGCCCCGGCCGAGGCGAAACCCCGGGGCGTGCGGATCCGGGTCGCGCGCCAGGCCGGGACCAGGAGGCCCAGCGTGCCGAGCGTCCCCGCGGCCGCCCAGGCGAGGGGCCCGGGAGAGGAGGGCAGGCCCATGGGGTGGAGGTAGCACAGTGGCAGCAGCCACAGCGCCGTGACGACCAGGACACCCGCGAACGGCAGCGCCGACGGCACGATCTCGTCGTCGGGAAGCCGGCGTGCGCGCCGGTGCTGCACCACCCGGGCCCCCGGCCAGCAGCCCGCGAGGGCGAGCGCGGCGGCGGCCACGGCGACCGGGCCGGCGCCGGTGAAGTGCTCGCGCCACACGCGGTGTTCCCCCGTCACCACCCGCACCTGCCCCCGCCACAGGGTGAGTTCGACATGGTCGCCGGTACGGAATCCCTCGGCGTCCTCCCGCGGGACCGCCACCCGGTCCACGGGCCGGCCGTCGGCGAAGTACAGCCGGCTGGGCCGTTTCCCCTTGCCCACCTCGGTCCGGGCGATCACCGCCGGCAAGGTGGTGAGGCACTCCTCGCGCTCCGTGGACGGCGCCGTGGCCGCGCAGGGGCCGGCCGAGTCCCACGCCTCCTCGGCCGCCCCCGCGACCGGCACGAAGGACGCGGCCAGTCCCGCCCCCGCGAGCAGCAGCACGCACAGGACCAGCGACACGGCGGCGCCGCGCCCCGCGGTGTGCCTGGAGATCACGACGAGGTGGTCCGAATCGGGGTCCCCGTGCCGACGGTGCAGGGCCCGCAGCGCGTCCAGTCTCTCGTCGAAGTCCGGCCGGTCGTTCCGGGAACCGGACACCGGCAGCGGCAGCCGCCGGGTCCGCCCGTCGCGCAGCAGCACCTCGATGCGGAAGTACTCCTCCCCGTGCCGTCCGTACTGGACGCGGACGCGCAGGTCGGCAATGTCGCCCCAGGCCAAGCTCCGGCGACGGCGCAGCAGCGAGCCGTACCGTACGCCGGACGCGTCGGCGCCCACATCGAGGGAGACCCAGTGGAGGAAGACGACCCCCACCAGGGCGGCCAGCAGTCCTCCGCCCACCCACCAGTCCACGAACCGGCCCGAGTGCACCAGGCGCGCCGCGGCCAGGGCCGCCCCGGCCGCGCCCACCCCGACGACCACCCACAGGGGTCGCCTGCGCGGAGGGCGGACGCTCACTTCCCGGTCCATGGCCATGCGCGCATGGTGCCACCGCCCGCTCCGCGCCCGCCTGTGCGGCACCCGGCAGTCTTCGGGCCCTGGGACTGCCGGGACCGGGGGCCGGGGGCCGGCGGACCGGCACCGACGACGCGGGACTCCCCGGACCCGAGGGCGGCCGGGCGGCACCCCGCAGAGCATGGTCCAGGGCGCGGGAGGAGGGGGTCGGGACGGAACCGTGATCCGAGTGCGGTCGCGACCCCCGCAAAGATCGTGGACCGCGGCGGCTTGCGGCCGGGCATGAGAGGGGCGCGGCGGGGCCGGGCTACCGGTTTCCGCCCTGGCGGGCCAGACCCTCGCACCGACGGGTCCCGCCGGTGCGCCGCCGCGCGGGTCACCGCGGTCGCGCACAGCGGGGGTCCCCTGAAGCCCGGATGCCGCTCGCCCGGAGAGCTACGGCGTTCAGCGGGAGCCCCAGCCCCCTCACCGGCCGCGCCCTCCGCCCCGGCGGCCCGCCCTCCGCGCCGTGCGGATCCGGCCGGGGAACCCCTGCCGGATCCCAGTGGCCCGGCCGCCGCGCCGGCCCCGAAGGCCGCTGCCGTCCGCAGCGCACCGGCCCGCCCCGCTCGGTACCACGGCCCCGATGGCACCACCCTCGGTACCACCACCCCGCCCGCTCCCCGGCGGCCCGGTCAGCAGCGGGAGGACGTGCTCGTCACCGGCCGGGTGCACGTCAGCCCCGGTCCGGGAGCCGTGGACCGGACGCGTGCGTTCCGCGGGTTTGATAGCCTGCCAATCCGCTTGGTCACATGGCCAAGGATGGCTTGGCGCCCTGGGACGCCGGTCCGAGGCTCGAAACCTCCGGCTTCATGCAGATGATGAAACTGGAGGGTTTCGTTATGTCCTTCGCCGCGCCCGAGCCACGTCGTTGGTGGTCCTTGGCGGTCATCTCGATGACTCAGCTCGTCATCGTCCTCGATGCCACGATCGTCAATGTCGCGCTTCCGGAGGTGCAGCGCGAGCTCGGGTTGACGGACTCGCAGCGGCAGTGGGTGATCACCGCCTACGTACTGGCTTTCGGCTCCCTGCTGCTCCTGGGCGGCCGGATCGCCGACTCCTGGGGCCGGCGGCGGAGCTACCTGGCCGGCATCGTCGGCTTCGGCGCGGCGTCGGCATGGGGCGGGCTGGCGGGCAGCGGCACCGAGCTGATCATCGCGCGGGGCATCCAGGGTGCCTTCGCCGCCCTGCTGGCGCCCGCCGCCCTCTCGATGCTCACCGTGATCTTCCCGTCCGGCAAGGAGCGGGGAACGGCGTTCGCGATCTTCGGAATCGTGGCCGGTTCCGGAGCGACCGTCGGGCTGGCGCTCGGCGGCATCCTCACCGAGTTTGCGGGCTGGCGCTGGTGCCTGCTGGTCAACCTGCCCTTCACCGTGCTGGGTGTCGTCGGCGCGGTGATGTTCCTGAAGGAGTCGAGGACGGGTTCGGGGGCCGGGCACGATCTGTGGGGCGGCATCAGCGTCACACTCGGATTCGGCAGCCTGGTCTACGGCCTGACACTGGCCGAGGACGGCTGGACCTCGAGCGCCACGGTTGTCTTCCTTGCCCTGGGACTCGGACTGCTCGCACTGTTCGTCGTCATCGAGTCCAGGACCGCCGGCCCCATCCTTCCCCTTCGGATCCTGCGCGACCGAACCAGGGCCGGAGCGTTCTTCGTCCAGGCGGTAGTGGGAACCGTGTACATCGGTTCCACGCTCTTCCAGGCGTACCACCTGCAGATCGTCCTTGAGCTCTCTCCCCTTCTGGCGGGCTTCGCGACGCTGCCCATGGCGGTGTCGACGATGGCCATGGCTTCCGTCTCCACGCGACTGTTCCAACGTTTCGGCGGCAGGTACGTCATGACCGCGGGACTCGTGGTGGCCGCGGCAGGCATGCTCTACCTGTCCCGGCTCACCGTCGACGGCTCCTATTGGGCGGAGGTGTTCCCGGGTCTGCTGCTCATCGGCATCGGCCTCTCCGGGGTTGTCGTCCCGGTCCAGAACGTCGCCCTCACCGGCGTCGGCCGGAACGACGCCGGGGCGGCGTCGGCCGTCGTCAACTCCCTGATGCAGATCGGCGGCTCCATCGGCCTGGCGATCTTCACCGCTCTCTTCATCGGCGCGAGCGGAGGACGGACCACCTACGAGGCGACGGGGGTGGAGGGCTACGCGGCCGTGTACATCGGTGCCGCCGTCGCCCTGCTGGCCGGCGCCGTCGTCGCCTCGGCCCTCATCCGTACACCCGCCACGTCCACGCCGACCGCCCCGGAACAGGAGACGCACCACGTACCCGTGGGGTGACCCGGACACCGAGCGGCCGGGCGGGCGTACGGCTGCGACGGTGAGCGTGACGGCTTCCGCGGACGCACCCCGCGGGACGCCCTGACGCCCCGAACCCGCGGCCACGGCCTTCGCGCTGATTCCCCCGGCTCCGTGACGGAGCGGGGGACCAGCCGAAGGCCGCTCGCGCGTTCGGTGGACTGCGAAGGGGCTCAGCGGGTTCGATCCGGGTTCGAACCGCGTTCGGCCCCGGACCGTGAACGGTGCCTACCGGCCCCGGTCGTGCCGCGGGCGGTCCGCGCCGCCGGCCACCGCATCCTCGACAGGGCCGAATCGGCCCGCCGGACCTCGGCGGAGGCGGGCGAGGCGGTTCAGTGGTTCGTGCCCGAGGCCCAGACGGCCCTGCTGCCGTCGTAGACGACCACGTTGCCGTCGTTCTGGACGACCAGGCGGGAGCCCGGGTGACCGGCTGTGTCGGAGGCCCATACCGCTTTGCCGGAGGCCGTGTAGACGACGAAGTTGCCATCGCCCTGGAGGATGGCCGACCAGCCCCGGTCGACGGTGTTCGAGGCCCAGCGGGCCCGGTTGAACTCGTCGTAGATGACGAGGTTGCCGTCGGTCTGCATGGTCAGCCGCGCTGTGTCGGAGCTGAGCGACTCGCCCCGGCCGAGGGTGAACGGCGCATAGCGTGTCTGGTCGGCCAGTACGGACCGCACCGCCGCCGTCCCGGTGGCGGTCGCCGGGGAGTCGTGCGAGGGGGCCGCACTCGCCTGGCTGCCGAGTGTCAGGGTGGTGATGGCGGCTGCCGCGAGAAGTGCGGCGACTCTCTTCCTCATGAGCGAACTCCTTGAGTCAGGTAGTTCAGCCGACGGTGCCCGGCCGGGCACCCCCACCGAACTCTGACACCGCGGCCGCACGGAAGAAGTCGCTCCGCCGGGCCGTGACGTGTTTGCGTCCCCGCATTGACCTGAACACCGGGGCCACCGGCGGACTTCCCCCACACCGCGGGTGCCACCCCGGCTCGCCACACCACCCCGGACCGGCCCACCACGCGGCATCCGGGCGGTGCCGCCGGCGAGGCCCTCCCCCGCGCCGCCCCTGCCGGCCGTGGCCCCATGCCGCCGCGGGGCCACGATCCGGCGAGGGGCGGTACGGCGGGCCGACGGCCGTCCCCGCCCCGGGCCGGTCAGCCGACGCAGGCGGCGTCCAGTACCCGGGCCACGACGCCGTCGAGTTCCTGGGCCAGGCACTCGGCGGCGATCACATGGTCGGGGCGGACGACGACCGCGCCGACCGGACGGGCGTCGAACCACGCCTGCAGCCCCGACTCGCCGCCGAGGTCGCCCACGACGGTGACGCCGGGGGCGGCCCGCTTGCGCGCCCACGGCAACTGCACCCTCGGCACCACCTGCACGAGGCGCGCGCCGAGCCGGTCGAGCGCCGCCCGCCGCCCGGCCGACAGGAGCACCGCCGGGTCGTTGTTCCAGGTGAGGACACGCCAGCCCTGCCCGGTCGCGTCGTCCAGCAGCATCTCGGCGCCATGCGCGTCGGTGGCCCTCGGCTGGGGGAGGAGCGACCCGGCCAGACGGGGCACATCACGGTCGGGCAGCGTCTTGAGCGTCGGCAGCGGTGTGTGCACGACCACGCCCCGCTCGAACCTCGGCTGCGGCTTGAACGCCTGCCGCTTCTGCGCCTCCCGCTCCTCGGGGGTGCGGCCGGCGGCGATCCGGTCGCGTTCGGCGGCCTTGCGCGGATCGTGGTCGGTCATCTCCCTCGCCATGTCGAGGGAGACGGCCACCATCTGCGTGACGTGGCCCAGCCGTTCGGTCTCGTACGTGTCCAGCAGCCCGTCGGCCGAGAGGCCCCGGACGACGGCGGCGAGCTTCCAGCCGAGGTTGAAGGCGTCGCGGATGCCCGAGTTCCATCCCTGGCCGCCGACGACCGGCATGACGTGGGCGGCGTCACCGGCGAGGAGGATCCGTCCGTGCCGGAACCGCCCGGCGACGCGGGCGTGGTGCCGGTAGACCCGGCGGCGGATGATGTCCAGCGCGGACGGGTCCGGCACATGCGGTGCCAGCAGGCCGAGGACGTACGCGTCGTCGTCGATGTCCGCCGCGGTCTCGTCCTCCAGGAGCGTGAACTCCCAGCGCCGGATGCCGTGGGGCAGCGCGATGGAGGCGTAGCTGCGGGCCGGGTCCCCTCCGAAGACGGCGTGGGGCGTACCGATCGGGTCGTTGGCGACGTCGATCACGATGCCGTCGGTCGGCCGGGTCTCGCCCTCGAAGGAGATGCCCAGGCGCTTGCGGGTGGGGGAGGCTCCGCCCTCGGCGGCGACCGCGTACCGCGCGCGTACCGTCCCGCCGTCCGCGAGGGTGGCGACCACCCCGTCCGCCTCCTCGGCCAGGTCCACGACCTCGGCACCGAAGCGCACGGTGGCGTCGGGGAAGCGGTCCAGGCCGTCGAGCAGCACCCGGTCGACCAGCGGCTGCACGAAGCCGTTGCGGCGCGGCCAGCCGAATTCCCGTGTCGTCGGGTTCACTTCGGAGAGGATCGCCCGGTCCCCGTTGACCATGTAGATCTTCTGGTCGGGGATGGTGTGCGGAAGCACCTCGTCGACCAGGCCGACGGTCTGCATCACGCGCAGCGCCTCGTCGTCGATGCCCACGGCCCTCGGGTAGTCGACGAGCCGGTGCTCCCGCTCGGCGACGAGGACGCCGACGCCCTGCTGCCCGAGCAGGTTGGCCAGGGTCAGGCCGACGGGGCCGGCGCCGATGACCAGTACGTCGCAGGTCTCGGTCATGAGTCGCTCCCAGCGGTACGGGACGGGTCCAGCCCGGCCAGGGTGTCGCCGAACGCGCGGTTCAGCAGGACGAGATCGATGCCCAGCCCCACGTAGTCGACGAGGCCGTCCGCGAAGAGGCCGGCCGCGTACTCCGGCCGCCCGGAGTAGACGCCCAGGGTGATGCCGTGCGCGGTGGTCACCTCGCGCAGGTGCGCGATCGCCTCGCGCACCGGTCCGTCCTCCCAGTCGCCCCGCCCGGGCAGGCCGTGGGAGACGGCCAGATCGGCCGGCCCGATGTAGACCGAGTCCACGCCCGGCACGGAGACGATCTCCTCGGCACGGTCGACACCGGTCCTCGTCTCGATCTGGACGATGGCGGAGACCGCCCGGTTGCCCGCCTCGGTGTACACGTCACCCGGGTACAGGTCCGGTCTGGACGGGCCCAGGCTGCGGTTGCCGACCGGCGGGTACTTGGCCGCGGCGACCAGTTCCTCGGCCTGGGCACGGGACTCGACGGTGGGTGCGATGACACCGCGGGCCCCGCTGTCGAGCAGCCGCAGGACGGAGGCGGGATCCAGCGAGCCCACGCGCGCGTACGCGCAGGCGTTCCGCCGCGGGAGGGAGCGCAGGATCCCGCAGGCGGCCTCCAGCCCCAGTTCACCGTGCTGGAGGTCGAGGATCACCCCGTCGTAGCCGGCGGCCACCGCCCACTCCGGCATCGAGAAGGAGGGCACCGTCTGGTGGTACAGAACCGGCCTACCCGCGCCGGTAGCCGCCCGCTTCACCGCGCCGCCCCTTCCCGCCCGGCCAGCCGCGCGGCGTGCGCCGCCGCTGCCCCGCCGCCGAAGACCGGAGTGATCTCACGGCGGGAGAACAGCCACCGGCCGTCGACCCTCCGGTAGCGCTCGCGGAACTCACCGACCGAGGCGGGCTGCGTCCGCGGCTCGTTGGTGTCGCGGAAGGTGAGGTACTGCACCGTTCCCTCGACCTCCTCGCCGTCCCACACCAGACGGATTCCGCCGATGAAGTGGCGGCCGACGATGTCGGTGCGCCGCGCGCGCCGGGCGCCCCAGTCCTTCATGGCCTCGCGGTCCATGTCGCCCATCGGGCCGACCGAGACGCCGTCCTCGGTGTACAGCTCCCAGGCGGTGTCCGCCAGGTCGTGGTCGAGGCGGTAGAGCATCTCCGTGACGAGCTGCTCGATCTCGGCGCGGGTGACCGCGTCCACGGGACAGTAGCCGTTCATGTTCAGCCCTTCGAGTCCGCGGTCGCGACCACGCGACCGAGTCCGGTGATGGTGGCGACGCACTCCACGTCGGCGGGCCACGGCTCGATGGAGCCGATGGACCCGGACAGCAGTACCTCTCCGGCGCGCAGCGGCTCGCCGGTACGGATCGCGGTCGCGGCCAGCCAGACCACCGCGTTGACCGGGTCCCCGAGCACGTTGCCGCCGACGCCGCGGGTGATCTCGGTGCCGCCGCCGGTGATGACCATCTCGACGCGGGACAGATCGGTCCCGCCGTACGGATGGCGCTGCTCGCCGAGGACGACGCCGCTGCAGCCGGCGTTGTCCGCGATGGTGTCGACGATCTGCCCGACCGGCCCGTCGTAGCGGAAGTCGACGATCTCGAACGCGGGGGTCACATGGTCGATCGCGGCCTCGACGGCCTCGCGCGTGGCCTCGAGGACGTCGCTCCCGAGGACGAACGCGACCTCGGCCTCGATCAGGAGGTTGTTGTAGCGGGACAGGGGGAGGCGCACCCCCGAGGCGTGCACCATGTCGTCGTGGATGATGCCGTAGTCGGGCTCGTCGATGCCCACGCGCCGCTGGACGAGCGGGTTGGTCAGCCCGACCTTGCGGCCGGCCCGCCGCACGCCCAGCTCACGCTCCCGGAGGGCGGCGAACTCGGCGGAGATCGCGTAGGCCGCGTCGAGGTCGCGCTCGGGGAGCCGGGGGCTCACTCGGGGCACGGTGCGCACGTCGCGCTTCGCCTCGAACAGCTCGCGCGCGATCCGGGTGACGGTCTCCTGGGGGATGCCCACGGTGGTCCTTTCGTCAGGCGTGTTTCTTGAGGAAGGCGACGGCAGCGGCGTTGAACTCCGCGGCGCCCTCCCACTGCGGCCAGTGCGCGGCGCCGCGGATCAGTAGGAACTCGCCGTCGGGGAGCAGTCCGCACAGGCGCTCGCCCTCGGCCTCGTCGCCGGTGGGCTCGTGGTCGGTCCACACCATCAGGGCCGGGACCGGGACCGCCGCGAAGTCGTCGTCCGTCACCCGGTTGCGCCGGCGGCGCTCCGGCTCCCGCAGGGCGGACACGTACGCCATGCTGAACCCTTCGCGGGCGTAGATCGCCCGGCGGACGCGGACGAGTTCGTCGGTGATGTTCTCCGGATCGTGGATCACGACCTGCAGGCGCTTCCTGACGTTGGCGAAGGTCGGCTCCTCGGCCGCGCGGGCACTCACCGACTGTGCCCTGTCCAACTGGGGTTCCCCGACCACCCGGCCGCCCGGCGCCGAGAGGATCACGGTGCGCAGCCGGCCGGGGTGCCTGGGCGCGAACTTCAGCGCGAGCCAGCCGCCGAGGGACTCGCCCGCGAGGTGCACGCGCTCCAGTGCCAGCGCGTCGAGCAGCGCGAGCAGGTGCTCCTCGTAGTCACGGATCTCCAGCGGCCGGTCGGCCGGCGAGGTGTACCCGTGGCCCGGGTAGTCGTAGCCGATCACCCGGAAGCCCGCCGTCACCAGCGCGCGGACGTTCTGCGTCCACGCCTCGATGTGGCCGCTGGTGCCGCTGGCCAGGACGACCGTCTGCGCGTCGGGGGAGGCCCCGGGGAAGTCGAGGACCCGGGTGCGGTAGCCGCCGGCGTCCACGTACCGCAAGGTGTGCTCCAGGTCCGCGATCCCCTCCCAGAAGGTCGTGAGGCGCGTCCCCGCCGCCCGGCTCACGCGGTCACCGCCGCCTGGATCGCGAAGCCCGCGCCCCACTTCTCGACCGCCCAGTAGCGGTCGACGGCGACGCGGTACGGGCCCGCGGCGGACAGGGCCGCGTAGGCGGCGATCCAGCTGCGCATCTCGTGCGCGGCCGAGCCGCCCTCGGCGGTGAACCAGTCGTTCTCCCAGCCGTCGACGGGGGTGAGGTCGCCGGAGCGGAGGACGTCGAGGACGAGGGTGTCCCATTCCTCGTTCAGCGGGTCGCCCGGTGCCGTGCCGTCGGCGATCGCCTGGATGCCCCCGACGATCATCCGCTCACGCTCGTGCCGTTCCCCGGGGGAGGGCGCGTAGGAGACCAGGCGCTCGCGCACGGTGTCGAGGGCGCCGTCCCAGCGGGGGATCGGCGGGCTGTGGGAGATGCCGCCCGAGGCGAGGAACAGCACCTTCCGGTCCATCGCCAGGGCGGCCCGGCCGAAGGCCTCGCCCATCAGGCGCACCCGCCGCATCGGGGAGAGGGGCAGGCCGATCGCGTTCACGAACACCGGCACGATCGGCTGGGTGAAGTCCTTCCCGAAGACGAAGTCGAGCGGCTGGACCAGGCCGTGGTCGGCCGTCATCCGCTCGCTGCGGCCGATGTCGACGCCCTCGCCCAGCACCGCCGCGTGGAGGGCGCGCGCGGCGCCGCCGTCGACGGGGAGCGGCCCCGCGGTGGTGCCGTAGTCACCGACACCCTCGGCGACCGCGCCGATCACCCACGGGGTGATCAGGGAGTAGAGCTGGCCGTTGAAGTGGTCGGGCCCGAACACCACGACCAGATCGGGGTCGTACGCGGTGACGAACCCCCTGATCTCGTCGAGGGCGGCGGTGATCTCGGCGAAGGTCTCCCCACCGGGGTCGACACTGCCGAAGGAGGGAGCGTGGGAGAGCGCGGTGACGGCCAGCGTCATGGTGCGGTTCCCCTTTCTCTGGAGTGGCGGACAGCTGCTACGCGGAGGTGTCGGCGAGCGGGGACGGGGTGGCGTCCGGCGCCTCGGAGCGGCGCAGGCGCAGGTGCAGGGCCAGGACGCACAGACCGGCGACGAGCATGGGCAGCGCGAAGACGGTGAAGGCCGTGCCCATCCCCAGGCCGGCGTCGAAGGCGGCGCCGCCGGCGATCGGCGCCGCGATGCCGCCGAACCGTCCGACGCCGATGACGACTCCGAATCCGGTCGAGCGGGCCAGCGTCGGATAGAGCGTCGGGACGATCGCGTAGAACGCGGCGGTACCGGCGCAGACGAAGAAGGACGCCGTGAACAGGGTCCACCAGGCGGTCGGCATCCCGGGGCCGGCGATGCCGAACAACGACAGCGCGGCGGTGGCCAGGACGAGGAAGACCGGGGTGAGGAGGCGGACGTTGAACCTGCCGCCGAGGAAGCCGAAGACGACGTTGCCGAGGATGCCGCCGACGCTGAAGGCGGTGACGAGCCGCGGGGCGAGCGCCGGGTCGTCGTTGGCGGTCGCGACGGTGCTCGGCGCCCAGTTGGTCATGAAGTAGAAGCTGAGCATGTAGGCGACGTACCCGAGGATCATCAGCAGTGTGGAGACGCCGGTCCGGCCGGTGAAGACGGTGCGCAGCGAGCCCTTCGCCGTGACGCCCCTGGATTCCGGCTCCGGGAGCGCGTCGAGCGCGGGGCGGCGCATCTTCCCGAGGAGGACGTTGAGCCGTCGCAGCGAGTCCGTGCGGCGGCCCTCGGAGAGCCAGACGAGCGACTCGGGCAGGAACGCGAAGGTGGCCACCGCTGCGGCGGCGCTCAGGGCGAACCCGATCCACCAGGCGAACTGCCAGCCGTGCGTGCCGAGCATCGGCCCCACGAGCAGTGAGCCGAGCAGCCCGCCGATGTTGATCGCGGCGGCGTAGACGGCCATCACCAGCGCGTACACGCGCTTGCCGGTGTACTCGGCGAGGATGACACCGACCACGGCCACCAGGGCGCCGACGCCGACGCCGGTGACGACGCGGCTCAGGACGAGCGGGCCGGTGCCGGTCTCGGGGGTCGCGAACGGGCCGATGAACATGCCGGCCGCGATCGTCACCGTGGAGACGACACCCATCCTGCGTCTGCCGATGCGGTCGGCGAGGGGCGCGACGACGATCGAGCCGATCAGCATGCCGATCAGGGCGCCCGACATCACGAGCCCGAGTTCGGCCTTGGAGACCCCGAAGTCCTTCTCGATGTACGGGGCGGCGAACGACGTGAGCGAGACGTCGTAGCCGTCGAGCACGATCAGGGCGATCGCGATGACGACGGCGCGGATCTGCAGACCGCTCATCTTCTCGTGAGCGATGTGGTCGGTGATCCTCATGAAGGTCTCCCTGTCTCGGGATAGGGCGGGCACGCGCCATCGCAGTGGCCGGCCGGGAGGAGCGGACCGCGCGCCGGGCCGCGGTCCGTCGAAAGCATCCTGGATGAGTGGTTCTAGAGCCTTGGTTCTAGAATGGGCATTACCATGACGAGCGGCCGGCGCCGGTGTCAAGAGCCGGTGCGGATTTGGTAGAACTGCAGTCCGAAGAGGAAGGGGACCGATGGCCACGAGGCGGAAGACACACCAGGCGTCCGAGGTGTCGAGGCGGGCGATTCTCGAGGCGGTGCTGTCCCGCGCGGTCGAGGCCGGGTACGAGGGGACGACGATGGCCGACGTCGCCCGCGCGTCGGGCCTGCCGATCGGATCCGTCTACTGGCACTTCCAGAACAAGGAGCAGCTCTTCGTCGCCCTGCTCGACCACTGCTTCGAGGTCTGGCGGGAGAGTTACGCGTCCGTCCGCGACATGCGCGAGTTGTTGCGACGCACCATCGGTGACTCCGCGGCGGCTTCCGGAAGCCTCGCCGACCCGGCCGCCGCGTTCTGGAGCATCGGCCTCGTCTTCGCCTTCGAGCGGAGGCTGGAGGACAACCTCGCCCGGCAGAGGTACCTCGCCATCCGCGAGGAGATGTTCCGGTTCATCGAGTCCCGGGTCCGGGCCTCCTACCCGGAGCTGGCGGAGGACGTCGCGGCGGAGCTGGCGCACGACGTGACCATCATGGGGCGTGCCCTCACCGACGGCTTCCGGGTGGCCGCGGCCGCCGGTGACGACACCGACTTCGCCCGGTACGCCGAACTGGCGGCCGACGCGTTCGAAGCCATGGTCGCGGCCCGACTGCGGAAGAACGGACGTGAGGACGATCCCGGCGGCCCGGACCCGCGGCAGCGCCCCGCCCGCTGAGCAGCCGCCCGGGCTGTCCACGCCTCGGAGCCCGTACCGGACCCGTCGGCCGCCCCGCCCCGTTCGTCTCCTCCCGTACGTCCGCCCCCCGCTCCGCCGCACACATGACCGCGTCCGCTGCCGGCGGGGCGGCCTCCGCTCCCGGAGGTCGCGGGGGCCGTGCCGCCGGGGCCCGTGGTGCCGGTGGTGAGCGGCCGCTGGACAGGGCGGCCGCAACCGGGCCGGGCGGCCCGGGTCCGCTCAGGCGCCTCGCGCCGTCGCGCGTGGTGCCCGGCCCGACGGGGCGGGAACGCGGCGTGAAGGGGCGCCGCGCCGTGCCCTCGTCGGGGCTTCGAGCTCACGGTCCGCGGCGGTCGCCCTTCCGGCCGTCCGTCTGCTGGACGAGCCGCCACCACTGCCTCTTGTCCGAGTCGCGCACGACCACGCCGAGCTTCGCCAGTTCCTCTCGCAGTTCGGCGATGTTCTTCTCGTCCCGTTTCCTCAGGGCCTCGGTCCGTGCCTTCAGGAGCGCGTTGCCGCCGACCGGCAGACCCGGCATGTCCTCGACCCATCGCCGGTAGGCGTCCCGGTAGGGATCCCCGTGCGGCAGCCACGGGTACCCGTGTGCTCGAAAGCCCTCCGCGAGCCTCACGACCGACGGCAGGTCCGCGCCCTCGTTCTTGCGCTCAACGGCCAGTTCCTCGCCCCGTTCGCCGAGCACCACCAGCTGCCTGCCGTCGGCGAACACCCCGTGGACGGCGGCTCGGGGAACCCGGTGGCCGGAGTCGCCGCGATCCGTTGTGACCTGGTCGTCCTCGATGGTGACGGTCACGTAGCCGTGCTCGGCCATGAGCACGAGGACGCCACCGGCCAGGGCGCCGATCAGCAGACTCACCAGTGTCACCGCCGGTTCGGGCGCGCTGTTGACGAGCTCGACCGGCCCCTCCCACGGAATCCAGGGCCAGGACGCGGCCGAGTTCGCCAGAAGTTTCAGCAGCCATCCCGCCGCCGCCCCCAGGACCGGAAATCCGGCCGCCACCAGAACGCGATGGGACGTCTTCTGCCGAATCACGGTCTTCGCTTCCATGCCGGGCATGGTGATGTGTCCTTCCTCTTCGGTCGGTGGACGGAAGTGACGTGCGAAGGCGTTCGCGGCCGGGTGGCCGGCCACCCGGGTCCGGCCACGCGGGCGCCACGCTGGTGTCGACGGCGCGGGCGGGGCCCACAACGGCGACTCCAGCGGGCCGTGGGCGTGGCGTCACGGGTGCCGGGTCGGTGTCCGCGAGGGCGCCACGCCGTCCGGCCGCCCTCCCTCGCCGGGCACAGGCGCCCGGGGCCCGCCGTATGTGGTGCCATGCTCGCTGCACTTCGTAAAACTATCGTATCGATAACGGTCGTTCCTGGAACGAGCGTACTATGGTCGTCGCCGAGGAGGGCGCTGACGCCGACGCCGCAGGGGCGAGGGCGGCATTCCGGCCTCGGGAGAAAGAGGGAAGGCGGACATGGGCCCATCGCGGAAATCGACGGACCAGTACGGCAGAGGCGCTCCCCGCCTGTGCCGGAGAATCCCCGAAGGGACCGAGCGGCAGGTGGCCGCCCTGTACTGGGAGGCGTTCGGGCGCAAGCTGGACACCGCACTCGGCCCGCCCGGGCGGGGACGGGCGTTCCTCGCCGCCCATCTGCACCGGGACCGCGGCATCGTCGTGCTCGACGACACCGGCGGTGTCATCGGCGTCGCCGGCTACGACCTCAAGGGCCGCGCACTCCTGGGCGGTTCGGCGCGGGACGTGCTGGCCCGCTACGGCCCCCTGCGAGGAGTGCCCAGACTCATCCTTCTCGCCCTGTTCATCCGGAAGCCGACCCGGGGCGAACTCGTGATGGACGGGATCTGCGTGGCCTCGGCGCATCGCGGCGCGGGCATCGGCGGCCTGCTGCTGCGCGAGGTCGCCGCCGTGGCCGCGGAGAGCGCCTGCTCGCGGATCCGGCTCGACGTCATCGACGTCAATCCGCGCGCCCGGGCCCTCTACGAACGCCACGGCTTCCGGGCCGTACGCACCCGACGGACGCCCTTCCTCAAGAAGCTGATGGGGTTCGGCGCGGTCACCACCATGCTCCGGCCCGTCACCCCCGATGACCTGAGTGGAGGAAGTCCCCGATGAACCGCCAACCGCAGGACCACGCGACCCGCCCGGAGATCCCCACGAGGCTGCTCGTGCACGCCCTGGTCCGCGAGGACGGGACCGTCGACGCCGGTGAGCTCTACGCGGTCGCCGGGCTCCTCGGGATGAGCGACCAGCAGGTCCGTCTGTGCGTCAAACGCCTGGTCGCCGAGGGCCGGTTCACGCAGGACGGCCGAGGACGCAGGGCGGTGCTCCGGACCGTCGGCGCCGCCACGACCGACGCCATCGCCCCCGACGCCGACCACGTCCGCCACGCCTACCGGCAGGACCATGGACTCGCCCCCTGGGACGGCACCTGGCACCTGTTCGCCTTCGCCGTACCCGAAGAGCGCCGTGCCGCTCGCAACACCTTGCGGGAGACCCTGCTGCACCTGGGCGCCGCCCCGGTCCACGGCGGTCTGTACGTCGCGGCCAACCCCATCGCCGAGGTGATCGAAAACCAGGCCCGTCATCTCGGCCTGCTCGACGCTGTCACCTTCCTCACCAGCACCGACCTGCGCATCGGGGAGATCGACGAACCTCGCCCACTGGCCGCCGCCGTCTGGCCACTGGAAGAGATCGCCCACCGGTACGAGCGCCTGACCGGCTTCGCCGAGTCCTGCGAGGGCCGGCTCTCCCACGGAGCGGACCTGTCCGGGACCGAACGGCTCACCCTGGCCGTGGAACTCGCCGCGGAGTTCGGCCGGGCCATGACCCCGGACCCGCTGCTCCCCCCGGAACTGCTGCCCCGGCCCTGGCCCGGCAGCCGTGCCCGGGGCCTCGTCCGGAAGTGCTGGGCCGGTCTCCGGGCGCTCCCCGTCGTCGGGGACGCTCCGGCACCGCTGCCTCGTCTCTTCCGCCTGTACGACGAGGCGGTCGCTCGGCCTCCCGGGCGGTGACGCGCAGAGGCGCGAGTCCGTCGCCGCTCGGCGAGACAGGCCGTGCGCCTGGCCGCGACCCGCCGAGCCGCTCGGAGGGCCCACCCGGGACCGCGAGGCAGGCGCCGGCCCCCGTGGCGGACGCGTGGCGATGATCCGGACGGACCGGGGGTCCTCACCGGGATCGGATCCTGAGCGCGAGCCACGCAACGATGAGCGGCTAGAGTGCGGAAGCGGATGCGACAGGGGGCACGGTGGCCAAGGTCAACATCAGTCTCGACGCGGAACTGGTAGTGGAAGTGATGGTCCTGGCGGGGATCGGATCACCGCAGGACGCGATCGAGGCGATCGTGCGGGACTACATCGCCCGTGGCCACCGAACGGAGGCCCGCACCGAGCTCAAGGAGCAGGGCCTGCGCGAGCTCGACGTCAAGCCGCAGGAGCCGCAAGGCTGAGCCCCGCCACGCCGTGTCGCCGCTCAAACCGCAGGCGACGCCTCCAGGCGTCCGCCGGGACGGGCGGCGAGGGGCAGGCGGTCTCGCGATCTCCACCGGGACGTCGCGGGGGAGCCGTGGGGTCGTGCGTGCGCGCCGCCGTGATCCGCTCACGTTCGGGGGGCGCATGGAAAGGCGGGAGGACCCGGTGCGGGGGTTGCCTCGCCGTGCGCCATGCCTCGGGCGGCCGTCAGCAGGGAACCGCCGTGTCCGTGCCGGTCGCGCCGTTGGCGGCCGGCGCCCGGACCGGTCCGGCGTTCACACCGCGACCGGGGCCTTGATGGCCGGGTGGTGCTGGTAGCCGAGCACCTCCACGTCGGAGTAGGCGTAGTCGAAGAGCGAGTCGGCCTGCCGCAGACGCAGCCGGGGGAACTCGAACGGGGCGCGCGAGAGCTGCTCGGCCACCTGATCGACGTGGTTGTCGTAGATGTGGCAGTCGCCGCCGGTCCAGACGAAGTCGCCGGGCTCCAGACCGGTCTGCTGCGCCACCATGTGGGTGAGCAGGGCGTAGCTGGCGATGTTGAAGGGGACACCGAGAAACAGGTCCGCGCTGCGCTGGTACAGCTGGCAGGAGAGCTTGCCGTCGGCCACGTAGAACTGGAAGAAGGCGTGGCACGGCGCGAGTGCCATCCTGGTCAGCTCGGTGACGTTCCAGGCGGAGACGATCATCCGGCGGGAGTCCGGATCGCGGCGCAGGATGTCGAGGATCCCGCTGATCTGGTCGATGTGGCCGCCGTCCGGAGTGGGCCAGGAGCGCCACTGTGCTCCGTAGACCGGGCCGAGCTCGCCGTTCGCGTCGGCCCATTCGTCCCAGATGGTGATGCCGTGCTCTTGCAGCCAGCCGACGTTCGAATCGCCGCGCAGGAACCACAGGAGCTCGTACACGACGGACCGCAGGTGGACCTTCTTGGTGGTCACCAGCGGGAACCCCTGCGAGAGGTCGTAGCGCAGTTGGTGCCCGAAGACACTCCGGGTGCCGGTGCCCGTCCGGTCGGCCTTGACCGCCCCGGAAGTGAGCACCAGCCGCAACAGGTCTTCGTACTGGGTATCCGCCACGGCCGTCGAGTCTACCGGCCGCTTGCCACGGGCACCCGGCGGCATGGCTCGCCCGTGTGCCCGGACCCGGGCGGGCGGCTGCGGCCGAACGGCGGATTCGTGTGCGGCGACGTGCCGGGCGGCGGCGGCGGCGGGACGACGGCCTCGGCCCGGTGGCGGGAGAGGCGTCACCGTGGGCGTCGGTCGTCGACGGGGCAGGCGGGGGACACGTCCGGTGCGGTGCCCGGGTACGCCTCGGCCTGTTGCCGAGGAGTGTGACGCCCGGTGGATGTACGTGGCCCGTACGGCGGTCCTCCCGGCCTACGGGTGCGCCCTTGGGGGTGGGGGAGCGGGCCGCTGGAGGGCCTGCGTGACCGGGTCACCCGCGACCCGACCCGGCCGATCACCATCACCGACCTGAGGGAGTTCGCGGAGCAACGAAAGCCCCGCCCTCATGTGAACGGCCGTAGCGGCCCAGAGGAAAAGGGATTGCCTCGGGGGCGGTGCTCACGTTGGCTGGGCAGCATGGCTGAACTGCGTACCGATCGTCTCGTGCTCCGTCGGTGGCAGGATGCCGACCTTGAACCGTGGGCGGCGATGAACGCCGATCCCGAGGTTCGGGAGCACTTGGGCGACCTGCTCACCCGTGAACGGAGCGATGCCTCCGTGGCACGGTTCCAGGCCGAGTTCGACCAGCGGGGTTATGGATGGTGGGCAGTTCAATCGCAGGCCACGGGCGAGTTCATCGGCTTCGCGGGCTTGGACCAGGTGGATGACGGCATGCCGTTCACGGGGGTCGAGATCGGTTGGAGGCTCGCTCGCTCCGCCTGGGGCCGGGGATACGCCACCGAAGCCGCCCTGGCCGCTCTGGCCTTCGGCTTCGAGACGCTGGGACTCCCCGAGATCCTTGCGGTGACGACTGCCGCGAACCTCCGCTCCCGAGCCGTGATGCGCCGCATCGGCATGACCCGCGACCCGGCTGACGATTTCGATGACCCCACCGCGCCCGAAGGGCCGCTGCGTCCGAACGTGCTGTACCGAATCGCGCGCGGCGTGAGGGACTGACGCCCTCGGCCCGGTCGCTCGGCCGGGCTGCGGCGGTGAGCGAACGTACGGCCCAGCGGATTCCCTTGTCGATGCGGATGCATGGCTCCGCGGCGAAGGCGCCTCCCGGTCCGCCGCTTCCCGGCCAGGTCGGACCATGGCGGAAGATCCGGTACCCATGCGCAATGGCATGGCAAAACGCCGCGCGTGCCGACCGGGGAATCCGCCAGTTCCAACGGCCACCGACTGTGCGGCAAGGCCCTTGCAGGCCCGTACCGGTCAGTCCCTCACCTCGAATCGGTTTGCCGAGGACGCCGGACGAACGTCGCCGGACACCGTGATGTGGCCGGTCGCCTTCATGGCCTCCACCGCCGCCTGCGAGGCATCGAGAACATCCGCCTGTGACTGGCCGGGAACAAGGGGCGCGTAGAGGCCGCGACAGATCAGCTCCAAGTCGAAGTCGTACTGGTTTCCGGCGGCCTGGAGTCCGGCGGTCACCAGACCGATCAGCTCCTCGGTGCAGCCCGTCGGCTTGTTCGACGTGGTCGGCAGCGCACCGCGGGCGGTCGATGTGCAGGGCGACTTGGTGACGTTCAGGACCAGGTGGTTCCTCTGCCCGGGCGCGAACATCCCGAGGTTTTCCCGGATCATGCGCAGCGCCACGTCCTCGGCGTGCTCGTTTCCATGTGTCTGGGACTGGTTGGACTTCGTGACAGCGAGATCGATCAGGTCGCCGTCATTGGTCTTGTACATGATGGAGAGGAAGGTGGACTGGCCCGAACTCTGCCACTGCTGGGGTGCCATGTTGTCCGTGTTGTTGACCCCGAAGCGCGTCGGCATGCGCTGAATGTTCTGGCTCGCCGAGGATTCACGTGGAGCGGCGGGACTCGCCATCGCGCTCTGCCGAGCCGGGCGGGCCATCACTCGTGTCGCGTTGGCCTCGGCCTCGCGTTCGTGGCGGTCGGTGGGGTCGGAGACCCTGAGTCCGTGGCCGTCGTCGGTTCCGGCGACGGGGCCTCGGCGCTGCTGGACGACATGGGTGAGTTCGTGGGCGAGAGTGTGCTCGTCGGCGCCGCCGTCGCCGATGACGACGTGGCTGCCGGAGGTGTAGGCGCGGGCGCCGAGTTCGGCGGCGGAGGCCCTGGCCGCGGCGTCGTCGTGGATGCGCACATCGGAGAAGTCGGCGCCCAGCCGGCTCTCCATGTCGGTGCGTGTCGCGTCGTCCAGGGGACGTCCGCCGGTGCGGAGGATGTCATGGACGGCGGAGCGCTGCACTGCGGGCTGTGCCTCCGCCGCCTGTTCGGTCCGTCCGTGACCGCAGCCGGCGCCGTGCCGGTGCTGTTCCTGGGCCCGGAGGTGGCCTGCCGCTCGGAGCATCTGGACGACGGCCGCGTTGCCCACGGTGCTCTGGAGGGCGAGGAGACCGGCAGCTCCACCACCGCTCCGAGCGGGAGCCTTGGCGGCGGCGTGGGCGGGCTCTCTGCCCTCGGGAGTACGAGCCTGGGCGTTGGCGTGCATCGCATCCTTTCGCTGGCTGCCGCTCGTGGTGCTGGGCCGCGGAGCATGGCGGGCAGGGGCTGTCGGTGCGCTCTTCAGGGTAGTGCACGAGGTTTCGGGCGGGGCCGATGTTTCCCACTCCCGGCCACCGACCATGATGCGTCCTCTGGGCCACGCCCCGGAAGGTCACGGCGTGCGGACAGTTGTACGACGCCGCCTTCGCGGAGCAAGAGCCGTGCGCGGAAGGAGCCCGAAGAACGACGATGCCCGCCTCATACAAGCTCCATGCTCTGTACGTACTTTCCTTCTTCCCTCAGTGGACTTCGGTGACGTCCTGCTCGGAGAACGCCCTGACGGAGTCCACGGGACGACCGGAACGCCGGTGGACTACCCGGGCGGTCGTCCTTTCGCCCGGGCGGACGACGAGCGGAGCGAGCTGGATCAGGTACGGGCGGTTTCGTCGGGATCACCGGGTGGTCCAGGGAAAGACGTCCGCGATGTGACGTCCGGCCAGGTGGATGGCGGCGGTCCCCGGCGGCGGGCAGCGATGCCGCCCCATGGCTTCCAGGGGTTGACGCACCGCTCGGCCGTGTCGCGCTGTTTGTTGGCCTCGCGGGCGACGGCCGGAGGTCCGCCGCCACGGCTGCCGCGTCGTCGCCGGTGACCCTGCTGGTCCGCCGGGCGGGATCACCGCCCGGATGCCGCGCTCGTACAGATGGTCACGGATCGCGCGGGGAGTGGGCGTCGTCCGCAAGGACCACGTCGGGCCTCGTGCGGGGGCGCCCGCGCTGTCGGGGTACGCGCGGACGGGCCATGACGTCCGGAAGGCGACCGCGTCGCCAGGCCGCCTCGTACAGGGGTGACCCGCGGTCGGCCGGCGATGCCGCACGTGTCGACGCCGATGGCCGGTGCGCCGTCGCCCGGCAGGGGACCGAGGGCGCTGCCGGGGATGGTGTGAATGCTGATGACCCGTCAGAACGGGCCGGGCATACGGCACGTGCGACTTCCCCATGAGCGGATGGAGTTGTCCTCCCTCCCCTTCCGTCCGGACGGCACGACGTGCTCCCGGACAGGCCGCATCCTCGCACCGGACCGGGCCCGCGTTCAAGAGATTTGCCGGGCGGTGCCCGGTCTGTCAAGTTCCGGCAAGTGGTACACCAGGCGGTAGTTCGCCTTTGGTCCAGACCTATTGACGGGCCTCGCCACCCCTTCTACGATCCCGTCGATCACCGCACTGCGTCTCTCCCGTTCATCCGGGGCCGTGCGTCCACGCCCCCCTCACGCACGCTCACGCCCACGGCACGTGGCGAGAATGGAGCACAGCATGTTCCGTCGGAGGACTCATGATCTGCCCGAGGCGGATGACGGGCATTCGGCCGCCGTCCGGAATCGGCGCGACTCGACCGTCCTGATCCGTACGCTCGCCGGGGTGAGTGCCGCCGCCGTCATCGGCGCCTGCGTCACCCTGGTCGGTTCCGGCTCGGCCGGCGCCGTCGCCGACACCAACCTGGTGACCAACTCCGGCTTCGAGAACGGCCTCTCCGGCTGGTCCTGCGCCAATGGGTCCGGCGCGGTCGTCAACAGCCCGGCGCACTCCGGCTCGTCCGCGCTGAAGGCCACTCCGTCCGGCCTGGGCAACGCCCAGTGCACCCAGACGGTCAGCGTGAAGCCCAACTCGAAGTACACGCTGAGCGCCTTCGTCCAGGGCAGTTACGTCTACCTCGGCGCCACCGGCACCGGTGCCGCCAGCGAGCCGCAGACCTGGACGCCCAACTCCGCGTCGTACAGCCAGCTGAGCGTCGGCTTCACCACCGGTGCGAACACCACGTCGGTGACGGTCTACCTGCACGGCTGGTACGGGACGCCCGCGTACTTCGCGGACGACGTGTCGCTCACCGGCCCCGGTGGCACGACGCCCCCGCCGACCTCCGAGCCGCCGACCTCGGAGCCGCCCACTTCCGAGCCGCCGACGTCGGAGCCGCCGACCTCCGAGCCGCCGACGTCGGAGCCGCCCAACGACGTCACCTGTGCCACGAAGCCCAAGCCGACCGGCAAGGTGCTTCAGGGCTACTGGGAGAACTGGGACGGCGCCTCGAACGGCGTCCACCCCGGTATGGGCTGGGTTCCGATCACCGACAGCCGGATGGCGCAGCACGGCTACAACGTCATCAACGCCGCCTTCCCGGTGATCCGCTCGGACGGAACCGTCCTGTGGGAGGACGGGATGGACGCGAATGTCAAGGTGTCGACGCCGGCGGAGATGTGTGAGGCCAAGGCCAAGGGCGCCACGATCCTGATGTCCATCGGCGGCGCGGCCGCCGGCATCGACCTGTCGTCGAGCAAGGTCGCCGACCGCTTCGTGGAGACGGTCGTCCCGATCCTCAAGAAGTACAACTTCGACGGGATCGACATCGACATCGAGACCGGTCTGTCCGGCAGCGGGAACATCAACACCCTGTCCGCCTCCCAGTCCAACCTGATCCGCATCATCGACGGCGTGCTCGCCAAGATGCCGGCGGGCTTCGGCCTGACGATGGCGCCCGAGACCGCGTACGTCACCGGCGGCAGCGTCACCTACGGGTCCATCTGGGGTTCGTACCTGCCGATCATCAAGAAGTACGTGGACAACGGCCGCCTGTGGTGGCTGAACATGCAGTACTACAACGGCAGCATGTACGGCTGCTCGGGCGACTCGTACGGGGCCGGCACCGTGGAGGGCTTCGCCGCTCAGACCACCTGCCTCAACAACGGCCTGACCATCCAGGGCACCACGATCAAGGTGCCGTACGACAAGCAGGTGCCCGGCCTGCCGGCGCAGGTCGGCGCGGGCGGCGGCTACATGGCGCCCAGCCAGGTCAGCCAGGCGTGGAACAAGTTCAACGGCTCGCTCAAGGGCCTCATGACGTGGTCCATCAACTGGGACGGCTCGAAGGGCTGGTCCTTCGGCGACAACGTCAAGGCCCTGCAGAACCGCTGATCCCGATGCGTCCGGCCCGCCAAGGGCCGGACGCATCAACCTGACGCATCCTGACCGGAGTTGTCCGTCGCCGCGAGGCGGCCGGGCAACTCCGGAGGCGCGTCCGGGCCACCGCGGCCCCGCCCCGGCCCGATCCGAACGAAGGGCCCAGGGCGACCGTCCACCACCAAGCGCCCGGACTCCTCCATCACGTCACCCCACGGATCGGCCCGACGACGGCCACGACTCCGGCCCCAACCGCGTGAACGCGCGAACGCCGGATCCCGCCCGCGATCTCCCGCAGGGGCGCCCGGACACCAAGGGCCCGGCGTGATCCAAACGAGAGGCCCTACGTCGACGCCGGATCGGAGGAGCCTCCGTCCGAGCGCATCGCGGCCTGTGTCGCGGCACTGGTGGAGCGGTGGTGCGACATCACCGAGGACGAGGGCGACACCTCGCCCTGGTCGACCGGCCCGTTGATCGGCGAGGCCGTCGGACCGCTGGTCCACGTCCCGCTCGGGCCGAGCACGGCCGAGGAGGAGTCGGCCCACGCCGCGGCTCTCGCGGAGTCCATGGGGCTGGTCTGTTCCGACGTCCAGCAGGACCGGCTCAGGCCCTGAGAGGGATCGCCGGCCGAGGACGGCCGGTGGGTGTCCGGTCGCGCCGACGAGACCGGGGCCCCGCGCGGCCCGCGATCCGCAACGGTGCCGCGGCGGTCGGCGGTTGACAGCCCGGGGGAGGGTTCCGCCCCCGGCTCGTCGCTCGGTCCGGGAAGCGGGCGGGCTGTTCCGGACCGGCCCTCACGGGGGGCGGTACAGGCACCATGGGGGAATGGGAGCATCGGAAGCGCCGTCGGACATCGAGTTCTCCACGCGGACGGGTCGCACCACGCAGGGCGAGGTGGCGTGTCGCCATCGGGCGCACGAGATCCACCCGGAGGACCTGCCGATGATCGCGGCCGAGGCGCTCGCGGCCGGACTGGACACTCCCGCGCTGTGCGAACTGGCCGGTCTGCCCCGTGACGCGGACCCCCGCGACCTGCGCGACACCTTCGAGCGGGCGCTCGCCGAGGCGGCGATCGAACTGCCCGCCCCGGGTCTGGCACGGCGGCACGCGCTGCGGCGATTGGCGACCGGGCTGGTCGAGGGGGACGTCGCTCCCGCGGATCTGGTGAGCGACGACTGGTGGGAGGTGGAGGTCGAAACCGCCGAGGAGGAGTCGTTCGTCGCGCTGATCCCGCAGTGCGAGTGCTGTGTCGAGTACACGCTGGGACTCGACCAGCCCTCGTGGGCACGGGAGTTGCGGATCGCGGCGCTCGCCCTGACGTCGTCCCCGCCGATCGGCCCCGGCTGCTGACGCCGACCGGACGGCATGCCTCGTCGGCACGCTCCGGTGCCCCGGGCCCGGGCCCCGGGACGTCGGCGGACGGACGTCCCGGGCGGCCCCGGGTTCTGGCGGGCCCGGGGCGCCCCCCTGCCCCGGTCCCCGCTGCCGGGCGGCTGCGGACCGCTGCCGCAGGGAGGGGCCCAGGAAGCTCCCCCCGGCCCCTGGCGCGGGACCGGGAGGGGAAGCGCACCGCCTCCGGCGGACCTGCCGCTACCTTTCGCGTCGCGGGCCCGGTCGGCCTTCGGAGACCGAACGGATGAAGGTGATCGCGCGCGAACGCAGACCTTCGCGCCGCGCCGCGGTGACGTCACCGGTGGGAGGGCCGAAGCCCTGGCGGATCGACGTGGAGTTCACCTTGACCGCGCAGTCGAGGTCGGTGCACAGGAGGAGGCCCACCGCGTTGAGACGCTCGCGCTTGTCACGGGACGGGCGCTGGGCGGTGAACAGCGAGACCTCGTTGAACCGGCGGCTGGAACGGCACAGATCGCACATCACCGCGCGGGAGCCGAGGGCGGCCTCGTTCGGCGCCTGCCGCAGCAGCACTCCCAGCGCCCGGCCGTCGGCCTCGGCGACGAGATAGGCCCGCCTCGGGGCGCGCAGATCCCGCCATCCGAGGTAGTCGATGCGGTGCCACCGGACGTCGTCGAACCAGGCCGGCAGGCGGAGTCGCTTTTCGGCGGGGTCCGGGTTCACGATCGCGTCGCGAACCTCTTCCCTGGACAAGGGGCGCATGGCTGCTCCTGACAGGTCGTGCACGGGTGTGCCCGTGCGGCGAGAAGGAGGAAGGGAAAGGGAGAAGGGCGTGGGAAGGCGTCGGGCGCGCTGTCACCCGACGCCGGGAGGCACGGCCCGGGTCACGCGGGCAGCGAGTGACGACCTGCCCATGTGTCCCGCAGCGGCTTGAGGGCCAGCCGGACCAGGGCCAGAGCGTTGTCGTCACCCGCGATGCGGTTGGCGCCCAGCGCCCCGCACGACAGGCACCGGTGGATGATCAGCCATTCGCCGTCGGGCCGTACCGACATGCTCAGGGCCTCCATCCGGCCGTGGCAGTCCGCGGCGCGGTCGCCCGGGACGCGCCCGTCGACGTGCAGGCTGACGAGGCAGTTCGGGCAGTGGTTGCGGTGCGCGGTGCCGGGCGCGTCGAGTGGCACGTCGAGGCGGCAGCCCACGCAGCGGAAGTCGCGGGCGCGGTGGCCGCCGCGCCCGTGCAGGACGTCCTTCCGCCGTTGCGGTCTGCGGGCACCCGGTACCCGTCCGCGTACGTTCTTGCGCGGCACGTCAGCTCCCCGTCTGTCCGGAGCGGCGGACGGGGCCGAACGCTTCGAGGGGGAAAGGGGGTTGCGCGAGGGGCCGCACGGCCACGTGCATCAGGACGAGCTGGTTGTCGTCCGGGTGGACGGGGCTGGAGGTCAGCTCGGCGCAGCGCGCGCAGCGGTGGATGACCATCCAGTCGCCGGCGCGCGGCACGGCGACGGAGATCGGCGACATCCGGCCGCGGCAGTCGCGGGCACCGTTCCCGACGGGGTCGAGGACGTGCCGGGCGTGCAGGCACGACGGGCAGTGGCGGCGCGGTGTGCCGTCATCGGCGACGGCGGACGCCGTCAGGCCGCACCACGGGCAGGCGAAGGTGCCGGCGCGGAGGATGTTCTGAGGGGTGCTCGATGAAGGGTTGCTGCGGGTGGACACCCGGGATGCTCCTTGCTGAGAGGTCGTGATGACAGCAAGAGCAGGCCGAGCGGCCTCGACGAGAGGACGACCAACTCCACACACGCCCGGGCAGGGCCTTGGGCGCGGAAGGCGGAGACTGGGTCAGGGCACCGGAGACGCACGTCCGGTCACCGTCCGGAGGGGACGGCTCTGAGGGACGGGTGTTACGCGGTGTGGCGAGGCGCACTCGGCGCGGGCCGGGTCACAAAATCTCTTTTCCAGGGCACACAGCCCCAAGCAGACCGAAGGAACGCCGCCACCGTAACAACGGCTCCGGAGCGGGCGCCAATGAATTACCGACGCGGGCCCGTCGGGACGGAGCCGCCCCGGGCCGCGGGCTATCCGGCCCCCGATGGCCGTCCCGCCCCCGCCGGTGCCCGTATCCCGGCGGCGGAGGGCTCTCACCGGCCCTCGGCGCACCGGGCCGGGCGCGTCCTGACGGCGCGTACGCCTCGCCGGAGGCGCACCGGCGCCGCCGAGGAGCCCCCGCCGTGCCCCGCCGCGCCCCGGCGAAAGCACCGACGCGGCCACGGCGTCGCGGCACCGCCCGCCAACGAGGGCCACCGTGCGGGGTCACCGCCGTAGGGGAGCCCCCCGTACGGGAGGAGCCGGTCCCGGAGCGGGGCGCCGGACCGTTCCCGGAGTCAGTGGCCTCCGGTGAGTTCGCCCGTGAGCCTGCCGTGGAGGTCGGCGCTGGGGTCGTTGAGCCCGGTGATCTCGACGGTCTTGCCGCGCCGGCGGTACTTGGCCTCGACGGCGTCGAGGGCGGCGACGGAGGACGCGTCCCACATGTGGGCGGCGGAGAGGTCGATGACGACCCGGTCGGGGTCGGTGGCGTAACGGAACTGGCCGACGAGGTCGTTGGAGGAGGCGAAGAACAGCTCTCCCGTGACCCGGTAGACGACCGTGGTGCCGTCGGGGTCGGTCACGGAGGTGACCCGGGTGAGGTGGGCGACCCGCTTGGCGAAGACCACCATGGCGGTGACGGAGCCGACGACGACGCCGATGGCGAGGTTGTGGGTGGCCACGACGCAGACGACCGTGATCACCATGACGGTGATCTCACCGGCGGGCATCCGTCTGAGGGTCGCGGGAGCGAGGGAGTGCCAGTCGAAGGTCGCGAACGACACCATGACCATGACGCCGACGAGCGCGGCCATGGGGATGTCGGAGACGACCGGGCCGAAGACGATGCACAGCACCATCAGGAAGGCGCCCGCCAGGAAGGTGGACAGGCGGGTGCGGGCGCCGGAGACCTTCACATTGATCATCGTCTGGCCGATCATGGCGCAGCCGCCCATGCCGCCGAAGAATCCGGTGACGATGTTGGCGATGCCCTGGCCGATGGACTCCCGGGTCTTGTCGGAGTGCGTGTCGGTGATGTCGTCGACGAGCTTGGCGGTCATCAGCGACTCCATCAGGCCGACCAGCGCCATCGCGAGCGCGTAGGGGGCGATCGTCGTCAGCGTGTCCAGGGTGAACGGCACGTCGGGGAGGTGCGGGACGGGCAGGGCGGACGGGAGTTGGCCCTTGTCGCCCACGGTCGGGACCGCGATCCCGGCCGCCACGGTGATGGCGGTGAGGATGACGATGGAGACGAGCGGCGCCGGGACCGCGGTGGTGATCCTCGGGAAGAGCACCATGAGTGCCAGGCCGCCGACGACCAGCGGATAGACGGGCCACGGGACGTTCCGCAGCTCGGGGACCTGGGCCATGAAGATCAGGACGGCGAGGGAGTTGACGAAGCCGACCATCACCGAGCGCGGGACGAAGCGCATCAGCTTCGCCACCCCGACCGCGCCGAGGACGATCTGGAGGACGCCGGCCAGGATGACGGTGGCGATCAGGTGCCCCAGGCCGTACTCGCGCTGGAGCGGGGCGATGACGAGGGCGACGGCACCGGTCGCGGCGGAGATCATCGCCCGGCGTCCGCCGACGACCGAGATGACCACGGCCATGGTGAAGGAGGCGAACAGGCCGACCGCCGGGTCGACCCCGGCGATGATCGAGAAGGAGATCGCCTCCGGGATCAGGGCCAGGGCGACGACCAGGCCCCCCAGGATCTCGGTGCGCCAGACCTTCGGATCGTTGAGCCAGTCGGGCCGGAGGCCGCGCAGGCGCGCGGCGGGAGTCACAGCGGCAGAAGACAAGGGGATGGGTACCTGTCGTGCTCGGGCACGTCCCCCTGGGGCGGGCCGGGGCGTGCGGGAAGGGCTCGCGGGGCCGGACCGGCACCTCGCGAACGGCCCGCGGACCGGGCCGGAAGGCGGAGGAGGGGACCGCGAGGACGGCGGAGCCGGGTCCGGCCCGCCCCGCGCGGTTCACATAGGGGTGTGCGAGGTCACGGCGGACCGACGGCGCCGACCGGCGTCATGGGCTCGCGCACGCGCTCTCCTGCGAGAATCGGATCTTCACCGGGGGCGCCATCGGCCCCGGAACGGCGGCAGCGAGGCGACCGTCCTCACCGCCCCGCGACCCTACCCTAACGTTAGGGTAGGGATGGGGAGCGCGGCGAGGACGGTCGCCGGCCAAAGGAGAAGGGCCGGGAACACGGGCGTGCACGGCAGGCACATGCAGATCGGCGAGGTCGCCGCGCGGACGGAGCTGTCCCTGCGCACCATCCGGCACTACGAGGAGACCGGCCTGGTCATCCCCTCCGCCCGGTCCCGGGGCGGCTTCCGGCTCTACGACGAGACCGACGTTGCCCGCCTCATGGTCATCCGCCGGATGAAGCCGCTGGGCTTCACCCTGGACCAGATGCGCGACCTGCTGGACGCCACCGACCGGCTCGACGACGGCGACGCCCTCGACGACGGCGAGCGGGAAGCGCTGCTGGAACGGGTGCGGACCTATCAGCGGGCCGCGGTCGAGCAGGTGACCAGGCTCCGGGTCCAGTTGGAACGCGCCGAGGACTTCGCCGCCACCCTGGGGGCCCGCCTGGAGCGGAACGCTCCGGACGGCCCGGTCTAGTGACCTGAGTCAGAGATTCTTCGTCAGATCGCGGCCATCAGCCGGATGCCGTGCGGCCGGCAGGTCCGGCCCGGCCTGCTGACATCCGGCCTCCGGCACGCCGGGCAGCTCGCGAGAACCACCCGAACATCTCTGACTCAGGTCACCAGGGCCTCTCGTTCGGATCAGGCCGGAGGGTCCGCCACCCGGCCGCCGAAGGCCCGGACCCGTGCCCGCGCGGGGCCTTCGGCGGCCTCTCCCCGCACGGCACGGTCCGTCACCCGCCCGCTCCCACTCGCCGCGCCGCGCGCTCCGGTCGCCGGGGAGGCACGGGCCCGTCCTCGCGCAGCGGCGGGACGGATCCGCAGGTGGCCGGGGCGGCCCCGGGCGACGAGGGCCGCCGCGAGGCGGGGAGGAGGGTGAGCGGCGCCCGGGTCCCGGGCCCCGCCGTCAGCGCACGGTGAGACGTCGGCGGCGGGCCAGCAGACCGCCCGCCAGGGCCGCCGCCGCGAGGGCTCCCGCCCCGGCGGCGAGGGGCGCGGCGCCGGGGCTCGCCGCGGCCCGCCCGGCGGTGCCCCCGCTCGCCGTCCCGGCCGGGGTGCCCGGTTCCGCTCCGGGGCCGAAGCCCCCGGCGTATCCGGCCCTGTCGTACCCGGACCCCGGCATCTTGTCGGCGTACCGCTGGTGGACCAGGCGCTGGTAGGCCGCCAGGCCGGTGCCCCGGGCGCCGACGGAGGCGCGGGCCTCGGCGTTCAGCGGGAGGACCCGGCCGTCGGCCACCCGGTACCAGGCGTTGAGCTGGGGCTCGCGGAACACCACCGCACCGGAGCCGGCGCGGGCCGCGTAGTCGGTCTCGTCGCTGCCGGAGGCGATGTTGACCACCTGCCACCGCCCGTCGACCCGCGCCGTCCACACCGAGGCCGTGTCGCCGTCGGCGTCGACCGCCTTGGACGCGGCGAACTCCATCGCCGCCACCGGTACCCGGTCCGCCGTCGTCGCGGTGACGAACGCCGGGTTGAGCGAGTACACGGGGACGGCGTCGCCGACCAGGCGCGGGTCGGCCGCCGCTGCCGCCCCGGCCTCCCGGGCGGGGTCGAGCGCGCCCTTCCGGCCGGGCGGGACGCCGTCCCGGGCGAAGAAGGTCGCCAGCACCTTGAGGGTGGCGCCGGAACCGGCGGCGCGGTGGGCGGCGGAGAGCTGTGCCGGGCTCGGGGCGCCCGCCACGGGGGAGGGGGCCGGTTCGGCCGCGGCGGGTGTCGCCGTGACCAGCAGACCCAGGCCGAGGAGGGCCGCGCCCGGAAGCGCGATCAGTGACGCGGTGCGGCGCCGGGCGGGTCCGGAGGTGTGCCGGTGATGCTGTCGCATGGGGGGACTCACGCTCCGATGCCGTAGAGGGAGTGGGTCCAGAGGAACGACCCGTTGCTGACGTAGTAGCTGTAGGACGCCCAGTTGTAGCGGTTGCTCGACGGCCAGGGGTCGCCCCAGTACACCCGGTTGTCGCTGACGTCGTAGCCGTAGACGGTCAGCATGTGGCCACCGCCGGACTGCCACTGGACGCGCGACATCACCGGGCGGTCGGCGTCTATCTCCTGGGTGAGGGTGGAGTAGCCGAGGTAGCCGTTGACGTACCGGCCGGGGCTGATGCCCATGCGGCCGAACGCCTGCTGGTCGTTGGCGAGGGTGGCCTGCGAGTTGGGGCAGGAGCTGTTCACCGCCCGGCCGAAGGCGAGGTTGCAGAACTGGTTCTGCGAGTAGTCGCGGCCGTAGTACTCGGCGATGGTGTCGCCGACCGCTGCCCAGCACCAGTTGGTCATCTGCTGGGCCTGCATGGTGATGCCGAGCCGGCGCCAGGTCCACTGGGCGGTGGGCCGCGCGTCGGCGGCCGGACCGGCCGCGGGGCCGCCGACGGCCGGCCGGACCGCGGCGGCCGCCGGGGCGACGGCGGACGGCTCGGCCGCCGCCGACACCGCCGGGGGGACGAGCAGGACGGTGCTCGCGGCCAGCGCGAGGGCGGCGGCCCGGTGCCGCCGACTCCGTGGCGACCGGGACCGTGTCCGTGGGGACCGGGAGAAGCGCATGGGGTGGCCTCCTTCTCGGGGGGAGCGGTGGGCGGCCGGGCACGACCGGCCGCCCACCCGATGACCCGCCGTCCGGAGCGGGGGTTCGCGGGGAGCCGCAGCGGCCGGCGGGTGGCGGGATCGAGGATCGGGTCTCGGCGCCGCACCGCTCAAGGGGGCGGAACGCCCGCTCGGAGCGGTGGTGAACGAGGTGTGAACGGCTGTGGACGCCCCGCGGGGACGGTCCGGCTCGCCGCCCGGCCGCTCCCGGCCCCGCGCGGCCGGCATCGTCCGGGAATCATGGTGTCCGAGGCGGTGCCTTCGGCCACCAGGTGTGTGAATATCCACTCCTGACACATGGACGGGCCAACGGTGGAGGTGGTGCGTGATGCGTGCCGACGCGCGCCGACTCGGCGCGGTGGACGGTGACTCACCCGACGAGGCCCTGGCCGAGGCGCTGCGCAGCGGCCCCTTCCACCTGGCGCTGCGGACGGCGGTCCGGCGGCGCGGGCTCGCCCTGCACCGCATCCGGCACCGTCTGGCCGAGCGGGGCCTCCAGGTCAGCGTGACCAGTCTCAGCTACTGGCAGCGCGGCGAACGGGTGCCCGCCAAGGCCGAGTCGGTCCAGGTGGTCAGGGCACTGGAACAGATCCTGGACGTCGCCCCCGGGGGCCTGGTCCGGCTGCTGGAGCCCACGAGGGCCGGTGCCACCGGCGGCGGCCGGGCGGCCCGCCGCTACCAGGAGCTGATCGGCCCGGCCTCCGCCATGCTCCGCCTGCTCGAACAGCTCGACTGCCCCACCGAGGACCGGCTGCACACGGTCAGCCAGGTCGAACAGGTCCGCCTCGGCCCCGACCGCGAGCTGCGGCAGCGCGAGGTCCAGCAGTTCGTCCGGGCGCACCGGGGCAACGTCGACCGGTACGTCTCCCTCTACGAGGGCGACGCCGGCTGCGATGTCACCCGGGTCCGGATCGAACCGCTCGACAACTGCCGCCTGGGCCGGGTGCGTCGGGATCCGGAGGCGTCCCTGCTCGCGGTGGAGCTGGTCTTCGACCGGACACTGGCACTGGGGGAGACCCAGCCCTTCCGCTACCGCTTCACCGACGGCACGGGCGGCGAGTGCACCGAGTACTCCCGTGGCTTCCGCTACCCGGTGAGCCACTACCTGCTCCAGGTGTACTTCGCCCGGCCGACGCTCCCCGTCCGCTGCTATCGGTTCAGCCGCCGGGCCGTCAGCGCCCCCCGCCGCCGGGTGCTCCAGGTCCCGCTCAACGGCTACCACACCGCCCATGTGGCGGAACAGGAGTTCAGCCCGGGCATCGTCGGCCTCGGCTGGGAGTGGGACTGACCGGGGGCCGGGCGGTGCGCGGCAAGGTGGCCGTGGGTCGGGGAACGGTCGTCGGGTGCGGAGGGGCGGCGCGGGCGCGGGGGCGCGAGGGCCGGGTTCCGTCGGCCGCCACCGCCACCGCCACCGCCGCCGCCGCTGCTCGCGCGCCGCCGCCCCGGACGGGCCCGGCGCTCAGTCGCGCCACTGCCTGCGGGGGAAGGCGGCCGGTCCCGTGACCAGCGTGTCCGGGGGAACGTCCTTCGTGACGACGGCGCCCGCGCCGACCACCGCGCCCTCCCCGATCGTGACTCCGGGGAGCACGGTCACCGCCGCGCCGAGCCAGGCACCGGCCCCGATCGTGATGGGCGCCCGGGTGAGGAACTCGGCGCGCTGGGACGCCGGAAGAGGATGGCCGGAGGAGATCAGACTGGTCTTCGGGCCGATCAGGACGCCGTCGCCCAGCCGGATGCCGCCCTGGTCCAGGAAGGTGCACCCCTGGTTGACGAACACCCGCTCGCCGAACGAGATGCGCAGCCCGTGGTCGGTGTAGAAGGGCGGATGGACGGTGACGGAGGCGTGGACGGGCGCGCCGACGATCTCCGCGAGCAGGGCCGCGCGGCCGGCCCTGTCGTCGAACGGGAGGACGTTGAGCCGTGACGTCAACGTCGTCACCCGCTCGATCCGTTCGGCCACCCTCGCGAACTCGGCGGTGCGGACGTAGAGGCGGTCCTGATCGGGCACGGGCATTCCTCACGCTCGGGGCGTCGCGACCGCGGCCGTCGGACGGCACCGTCTGCGGGCACCCGTCGGACACGGCACGCGAACAACCATGGGTTGACCCGGCCCATCAAAGCGATCCCGGCACGCCGGAATCAAACAAAAATTCCCGCACCCGTGAACAACTCCTGGTTGTCCACGTAGGGTGTCCGGATGGATGTCATGGCCGTGCGCACCGTCGTCGCCGTCGCGGACACGGGACAGTTCCAGGAGGCCGCCGCCGTGCTGTCGGTCACGCCCCAGGCCGTGTCCAAACGTGTCGCCGCGCTGGAGCGGGAACTCGGCGTCCAGCTCTTCCACCGCGACGCGCGGGGGGCCAGACCCACCATCGACGGGCAGGCGTTCCTGCCCCACGCCCGCGCCTTCCTGGACTCCGCCGAGCGCGCCGTCGCCTCCGTGCGGCCCGGGCACCGGGCCCTGCGCGTCGACGTGGTCGGCCGCCGGCTCGCCCCGGCGGGGCTGCTGCGCGACTTCCACCGCGCGCACCCCGACATCGAGTTGGACGTCGTGACGCTGTCCGACTCCGGCACGGCCGTCGCCGCGGTTCTGGACGGGACCATCGACGCGACGTTCCGCGCGGTGACCGCGCCCGGCAGCCGACTGCCCCGCGAAGTGGGGTCCGCCGCCGTCTTCGACGAGCCGCTGCACCTGTTCACCGGACCGCGACACGAGTTCGCCGACGCCCCCGCACTCACCCCGGCCCAGCTCGCCGGACGGCGCCTGTGGATGCCCGGCAATCTGCCCGGCGCCGAGTGGACCGCCTACTACGACGAACTCGCCGCGGCCTTCGGGCTCACCATCGACACGGTCGGCCCCGACTTCGGCATCGAGCCCCTGCTCGACACCATCGCGGACTCCACGACACTGGCCACGTTCGTCAGCGAGCGGACCCCCCTGGTCTGGCCCGCCGGTCACGACCTGCGCCGCATCCCCCTCAAGGACCCGGTCCCGCTCTACCCCCACTCACTGCTCTGGCGCACCGGCAACCCCCACCCCTCGCTGGCCGCCCTGCGCGGCCGTCTCACCGCCGCGTACCCCGGCCGTCCCGCCGACGGCACCTGGACACCGGAGTGGACCCGGCCCGCGCCGCCGGAGCCCTTCGGAGCGGCAACGAGCAGGGAGTGAAACGGAATCGGGTCCATGCGATCCCGGGAAAGGACCGGCGGCGGCCCTGCCCGGCCCCCGCGGCGCGCGGCCCGGTGAACCCGGCCCTGCCGCCCCGCCACCGATGCCCCTCACCCCGAGGAACCCGCCTCCCGCGCCCCCCGCCCGGGGCCTCACCCCCACTCCGTGATCCGCCCCACGGCGAACTCCGGTGTCCGGGACGCGCCCCCGCGCCCGGTCCTCACCCCGTATCGGACCGTTGATCGAAACCGGGGCACTTTTGCGACTATGATCGTCCGCAGCAAGGCCGTAGCGCAGAGGTCGTCGCGCCCAAGCATCGAGCTGGAGGACGTCGGTTCGAATCCGACCGGTCTTGCGCCTCCTTGATGTCGACGCGGACGCCGGGCCCCGGCGGAGGACCGGTGGAGTGGTGATGGACCAGCCGACAACGCCCGTACGCTGCCCCGCGATCGAGCACCCCGACCGGCCGCTCGCCGATCCCGCGCTGCTCGCGCCGCTGACGTCCCGCCTCGCCGACGCCCGGCCCGTCGCCGGGGACGAGGCGTTCCCGCTCGGCACCCTCCGCGCCGACGGCCGGGTGGACCTGTGCAAGCAGGGACTCGGCCCCGGGGGCGCGGCCCGGCTGCTGCCCGCGGCCTTCGGCTCCCCGCACGCCGCGCACCTGCTGCTCGGCACCAACTCCCTCGGCGACGAGGGCGCCCGGACCGTCGCCGACACCCTGACCGCCGCACGGGACGCCGGGACCGCGCACGGCATCCGCACCCTGTACCTCGGCTGCAACCGCATCGGCCCCGACGGCGTGACCGCCCTCGCCGACGCGCTCGCCGGGGACACCGCGGTGCGCGCCCTCTGGCTCAAGCGGAACCCGGTCATGGCGACCGGCGCCCGCACCCTCGCCGACCTGCTCCGCCGCAACGACGCGCTGCGCACCCTGGACCTCGTCAACTCCGGCATCGGCCCCGAGGGCGTACGGGTCCTCCTCGACGCCCTCCTGGACCGCGGGGCCCCGCTCGAACGGCTCTTCCTCGGGGGCAACGGCCTGACCGCCGCCGACGCCCCGCTGCTGGCCGCCCTCGTCCGGGACGCCGGGGTCCGCGAGCTGTACCTGCCGGCCAACCACCTCGGCGACGAGGGCACCGCCGTCCTGGCCGCCGCCACCGACCCCGCCCGGCCCGTACGGCTCGGCCTGGGCGGCAACGGCATCGGCCCCCGGGGCGCCCGCGCCCTCGCCGACGCCCTCGACGGCGTCGAGGCCCTCGACCTCGGCCGCGCCCTGTCCGAACGGAGCCTCGGCTCACCCGGCAACACCACCGGCGACGACGGCGCCCGCGTCCTCGCCGCCGCCCTGCCCGGCAGCCCGCTGCGCCGCCTCGAACTGCGCCACACCGGCATCACCGGCCGCGGCGCCAGGAGCCTGCTCGCCGCGCTCCCCGAAGGACACCGGCTGGAATGCGTGGGCCTCGGCCCCGGCACGCCCCGCCGCCTCAAGCGGTCCCTCACCGAGAGGATGCGGCCCGCCCCGCCGACCCACCCCGACCTGCGCGCCATCGGGAGCGTGTACCGGTGACCACGCGCCCGGTCCCGCCCGGCGGCCTCTCCCCGGAGGACGCCTCCGCCTGGGCCCGCGTCCGCCGCTACGCCGTGCCCCGCTGGATGATCGAACGCGCCACGGAGGCCCGGGAGTCCGGCGACTGGCGCGCGGCCTGCGCCGCCGCCGCCGTGGACGTGCCCGACGCCCTCGACCCCGGGCGGATCGCCGACCGGTACGGCGCCGAGGTGGCCGCCCGCGTCGCCGACGACCTGCGGCACCTGGCACCCGACCTGCTGCGCTGGCACCTCCCGCGCACCCTCGGCGGTCACACCACCCTCGCCTGCTGCCACCGCGTCGTCCTCGCCGCGTACGGCGGCTCCGGCCCCGTCCTGTCCCTGACGAACACCCCGATGCTGGCCGGACCCCAGCGGCTCGCGCTGAACCTCGGCCCGGCCGTCGCGCCCGAGGACGACAGGCTCCACGGACTGCGGTACGTCACGGAGGACTGGACCGCCGCCCGCCGCTTCTGGGACGCCCGCCGCACCGGCGAACTGCGCCGGAGCGCGGGCGACCCCGGCACACCGGGCGGTCCCCCCGGCCGGCTGCCGTTCCTGCGCCCCGACGGCACCCCCCTCACCCCGGCGGAGCTGCCGGACGAGCACCCCGGTGACTCCGACCCGGCCGCCCTCGCGGAATGGGTCGCGGTCCTGCAGGCTCGCGGCGAGCACACCGAGGCGTACGCCGCCGCCGGACTCGACCTGGACCTCACCCCGCCGCCGCGCGGACCGCGCACCCTCCGGCAGCTCGACGTCGCCGTCCTCGCCGCGCAGACCGCTCCCGACCTGACCCGCCTCGTCCCCGAGATACGCCTGCTCGCCCGGGCGGGACGGGGCTCCCGCTTCCGTCTCGCCCCGCAGTGGCGCGGCCATCTCAGGGTCGAACCCCACCCGGCCGCCCCCGACGGGAGCACCCTGCGCCTCACCGGCCACGACCGGGGCATGGAGGACGGCGTACCGCGCCTGCCCTCCTACGTCTGGCAGCGGCTCCCCGACATCGGCCTGCTCCGGGCCGGCCGGATCCGGCCCGGGGAACTGCATCCGCTGGTCGCGGCCGCCCTGTTTCCGGAGAATGGGCCCGTGGCGGGTCCGCCCGCCCCGCGGACGCCCGAGCCCGTCCGGGTCCGCTGCGGCGGCGACTGGCACCGGGTCGTCCCGCGCGACGGCGTCCTGGAGGGCCCGCACACCGGGGCGGAGCGGCAGCGCGAACTGGCGCTGCGCGCCTTCGGCGGCACCATCAGCGGCTGCTTCGCCGTGCAGGCCGCCTGGACCAGCGGCGAGGGACGGCTGCCGCGGGCCCTGACGGAGCAGCGCAACGCGCTGTTCCTGCACGCCCAGCACGGCGACGCGCCCGCGGTCCTCGCCCTGCTCGACGCCGGCACCGACCCGCACGTCCGCGACCGCAGGGGACGCGGTCTGCTGCACGTCCTCCACCTCCTCGACCACCGGGAACTGCTGCCGCGGCTGCTGGCCGCCGGGCTGGACCTGGAGGCGCGGGACGCCTCGCACCTCACCCCGCTCCAGAGCGCCGTCCACCGGGGCGGCTCCGCCGCCCTCGTCCGGGACCTGCTCGCCGCCGGTGCCCGGACCGACGTCACCGACGAGATGGAGCTGTCCCTCGCACAGGTGATCCGCCGCTACGAACGCGCCGACCTGATGTTCCTGCGCCGCAGCGTGCTGCGGGACCACCCGGGCCTCGGCTCCGAGTGGTTCGACCAGGCCATGGACGAGCGGGACTCCTCGCCGGAGTGGGACGCGGCGGAGGAACCGGCGGAGGACGGCACCGGAGAACCGGACCCGGCCGGGACCGCGGAGCCCTACGAGGACCCGCCCGGGGCCGGACCGGCCCACGACCCCTCCGGAACGCCGCCCGGGACCGGCCGCGCCCCCGCACGGGAGGAGGGCACCCGCCCATGACCGCCCCCGCGTCCGCCCTCCCCCCGGCGCTGGCCGCCGCCGACGCCCTCAACGCACGCCTCGGCACCACGAGGACCGAACCGGCCGCCGACCCGCAACTGGAGGCCCTGGCCCTCACGGTGACGGCCAACCAGCCCGTCCTGCTGTGGGGCGAGCCCGGTATCGGCAAGTCGGCCGGCATGCAGCAGCTCGCCGCCGCCCTCGGCGTTCACCTGGAGACCGTCGTCGCCAGCGTCCACGAACCCTCCGACTTCGCCGGACTCCCCGTCGTCGGCGACGACCCGGCCACGTCGGGCGTGCCCATGGCGCCACCGGACTGGGCCGTCCGGCTCGCCCGCACCGGACACGGACTCCTCTTCCTCGACGAACTGTCCTCGGCGCCGCCGGCCGTGCAGGCCGCGCTGCTGCGCGTGGTCCTCGAACGCCGCGTCGGCAGCCTCGAACTCCCCGCGCCCGTGCGCATCGTCGCCGCCGCCAACCCGCCCGCCAGCGCCGCCGACGGCTGGCACCTCAGCCCGCCCCTCGCCAACCGCTTCGTCCACCTGGACTGGACGCACGACCCCCGCACCGTCGCCCGCGGCATGTCCGGCACCTGGCCCGAGACCGCCCTGCCGACGGTGGAACCGGGACGCGTGCCCGGCGCGGTCGCCCGCGCCCGGGGCGTCATCAGCGGCTTCCTGACCGCCCGCCCCGGTCTCGTCCACCACATGCCGAAGGAGGCCGAGGGCCGCGGCCGCGCCTGGCCCTCCCCCCGCACCTGGGAGATGGCCCTGCGGCTGCTGGCCACCGGATACGCCTCGGGCACCGGACCCGAGGCACGGGCCGCCGCCCTGATGGGCGCCGTCGGCGAGGCGGCCGGACTGGAACTCCTCGCGTACCTGGAGAACCTGGACCTGCCCGACCCGGACCGGGTGCTCGCCGACCCGTCGGCCTTCGCGCTGCCCGCGCGCGGCGACCGCCAACTGGCCTTCCTCATCGCCGTGGTCGCCGCCGTGCAGAGCGACCCCACCCGCCCGCGCTGGGAAGCGGGCTGGGAGGTGCTCGCCAAGGCCGTCGACGCCGGAGTCCCCGACGTGGCGGCCCGGGCCGCCCGCGACCTCGCCGCGATGCGCCGTCCGGAATGGCCCATCCCGCCCGGCATCGACGCCTTCCTCGAACTGCTCCAGCTCGCCGGCGCGCTGCCGGGCGCGCGCTGACCGGCGGCCCTCCGTGCCCTCCGACGCCGCGCCCGGCGACCGACTCGACCGCGCCAAACTGCTCGCCGCGCGCTACAGGGCGGCCGAATCACGCCCGTACCTCGCCTCCGCCCTCTACGCCCTGACCGTCGTTCCGTCGCGGCGGGTGCGCACCATGGCCGTGGACCGGTACTGGCGCTGCTACGTCGCACCCGCCTTCGTCGACGCGACCGGCGTCGAGGAACTGGCCGGGGTGTGGATCCACGAGGCGGCCCACCTGCTGCGCGACCACCACGGTCGCGCCGACCGGCTGCCCGCCGCCGACCAGCGCGACCCCCTCCGGATCAACATCGCCCAGGACTGCGAGATCAACGACGACCTGGTGGCCGACGGACTGCGGTTGCCCCCGGGAGCCCTGGAACCCCGGCTGTTCGGACTGCCGCAGGGCCTGCTCTTCGAGCAGTACCTCCCGGACATCCCGGCCTCGTGCCTCCATCGACCCGACTGCGGCTCCGGGGCACACGGCACCCCCGCCCCCTGGGACCTCGGCGAAGGCGGGGGACAGGGCGGACACGACGCGGAGGGCGGCGCCGGCACGACCGGTCTCGGCCCGGCGGAGGCCGAGGCGCTGCGCCGCCGCACCGCCCAGGCCATCCGGGCGCACCCCCGCTCCCGGGGCACGGTCCCGGCGGGCTGGCGGCGCTGGGCCGAGCGGGTCCTGGAACCCACCGTCGACTGGCGCACCGCGCTCACCGGGGCCGTCCGCGAGGCCGCGGCCTGGGCGGGCGGCGCCGTCGACTACACCTACCGCCGCCCCTCGCGCCGCACCCCGGCCCTCGGCGGCAGGGTGGTGCTGCCCAGCCTGCGCCGCCCCCTGCCCCGCGTCGCCGTCGTCGTCGACACCTCCGGCTCCATGGGCGAGGACGACCTCGCGGCGGCCCTCGCCGAGGTCTCGGGCGTCCTGCGCGAGGTGGGCGTCGGCGGCAACCGGGTCACCGTCCTCGCCTGCGACGCGGACGTGCACGCGGTCGCCCGGATCACGGCCGTGGACCAGGTCGAACTCGCCGGTGGCGGCGGCACCGACATGACCGTGGGCATCCGTAGGGCGCTCACCGCCCAGGACCCGCCGAACATCGTCGTCGTCCTCACCGACGGATACACCCCCTGGCCCCCGGAACCCGTCTCCGCCCGTCTGATCGCCGCCCTCATCGGCGAGGACGCCCCGCAGCCGCCACCGTGGGCGGAGACCGTACGGATTCCCGCGACCCGCTGACGGGCGGCCGCCCGCACGCCGGGGCCCGGCGGCCCGACGGCCCGGACACGGCGGCGGCCCCGGACCCGTGGCGGTCCGGACCGGCGGACGGCGGCCCCGCACCCGCACGGCCGGGCGCGGTCCCCGGCGGAGGGCGGATCCGTCGGGGAGACGCCCGGAACCCCGCGCGGCGCCGCGACCGGCTCCCGCCCGCGATACGGCGTGGCGCCGGGGAACGCGGCGGGCGGACCGGTCGGGTCCGGGAGCGTGACCCGGCCGGAGGAGCCCGGGCGGCACGGACAGGGACGGGAACGGTGCCCGGCTTCACCCGTTGCGGTGGTTTGGCCGAACTCCGTGTAGACCAAATAGATGCCTGAGGCATGTAGTGGGCTACGGAGCCAACGCCCGAGCCGATGATCCACCGTCTGCGAGGTGTTCCGATGACGACCACCGGAGAAGCCGTAGCCTTCCCTCAGAGCCGCTCCTGTCCCTACCATCCCCCGGCCGCCTACGACCCCCTGCGCGAGGAGCGCCCCCTGTCCCGCGTCACCCTGTGGGACGGGCGGGAGGTGTGGCTGGTCTCCGGGCACCGCACCGCCCGCGAACTGCTCGCCGACCCGCGGCTGTCCACCGACTCCACCCGGCCCGACTTCCCGCTCCCCACCGAACGCGCCGTCGCCGTGCGCCGCAGGCGACGCTCCGCGCTGCTCGGCCGGGACGACCCCGAGCACAACGCCCAGCGCAGGCTGCTGATCCCGAGCTTCTCCCTGAAGCACGTGGACGGGATGCGGCCGCGGATCCAGGCGACGGTGGACCGGCTGCTCGACGCCATGGAGGCCGCGGGGCCACCGGCCGAGCTGGTGAGCGCCTTCGCGCTGCCCGTGCCGTCGATCGTCATCTGCGACCTGCTGGGAGTCCCGTACGGGGACCACGCCTTCTTCGAGGAGCAGTCCCGGCGGCTGCTGCGCGGCCCGACCGCCGAGGACACCCTGGAGGCGCTCACCCGGCTGGAGGACTACCTCGGCGCGCTGATCGACGGCAAGCACGCGAACCCCGGTGAGGGCGTCCTGGACGCGCTGGTCGCACGCCGGTCGCGGGACGGCGGCCCCGACCGCGAGGAACTGGTGCAGCTGGCGACCATCCTGCTCGTCGCCGGGCACGAGACCACCGCGAACATGATCTCCCTGGGCACGTACACCCTGCTGCGCCACCCCGGGCGCCTGGCCGAGCTGCGGGCGGACCCCGCGCTGCTGCCGAAGGCCGTCGAGGAGCTGCTCCGTTTCCTGTCCATCGCGGACGGCATGCTGCGCGTCGCCCGCGAGGACGTCGAGGTCGACGGCACGGTCATCCGCGCGGGTGACGGAGTGGTGTTCTCCACCTCGCTCATCAACCGCGACGGCACCGTCTACGCCGACCCCGACGCGCTCGACTGGGAACGGTCCGCCCGGCACCACGTCGCCTTCGGCTTCGGCATCCACCAGTGCCTCGGGCAGAACCTGGCCCGAACGGAGCTGGAGATCGCCCTCGGGACGCTCCTGCGCCGACTGCCCGGGCTGCGCCTCGCGGTGCCGGCGGAGGAGATCCCCTTCAAGCCGGGCGACACGATCCAGGGGATGCTCGAACTCCCCGTCACCTGGTGAGGACCCGATGGTGCCCGTGCCCGGTCGAGGAGAGAGGGGGAGCCCGCCCGTGAGCGTCTCCATCGACAAGGACGTCTGCATCGGAGCCGGGCAGTGCGCCCTGGTCGCTCCCGATGTCTTCACCCAGGACGACGACGGCTTCGGCAGCGTCGTCCCCGGACGCGAGGACGGCGGGCGCGGAACACTGCTCCGTGAGGCGGCCCGGGCCTGCCCCGTACGGGCCGTCAGTCTGGGGGATGCGTCCGGCCCGTGAGGGCCGCCGGGGTCCGGGCGGGCAGGCGGTGGCTCCGCGCCGACGCCTGCCCGCCCGCTCCGCCGCATGCGCGACCGTCCGCGCTGCCCTGCCCCGCACAGCCCTTCGCCCGCCGCGCCGGATCCTTCCGGAGGACTTCCGGGCGTGCGGCACCGGGCCGTTCACGCCAGGCCCCCCGCGCGACGGAACGATCCGGCCGCCGAGGCGCCGCCGGTGACGGGGGAGGGCGCCGCGAAGCCGTGCGAGGGGTGCGGTACCGGCCTTCGGACCGGGAACCGGCGCGTTGGGCGGACGGCGAGGGCGGAGACCGTATGAGCCTGCGGCTCCGTCCGGGCCGTTGCCCGGGGCCCGGCATCCAGGGCGGCGCCGGGCACGTACGGGCTGACGGCGCCCCGTGGCGCTGCGGTGGGAGACCGTGAACCGGCCACCGCCGAAGCGGTGGCCGCCGTTCGGCCCCGGCGACATCCTGGAGGAGCGGATCGCCGGCACCGAGGAGGGCCGGGGCCGAGGGGACCGCGATCGAGGAGGGCCGGGACCGATGAGCGCACGGAGCTGCTGGACGAGTGGGGTAGGCCCTCCCTCCGCATCCGATGGCCGGCCCGCGCACCGCCCGGTCGCGGATGTGCGCCCGGCGGCGGGGACGGGCGGACCGTCCCGTCCGTGCCCGGGGTGGGAGTCGAACCCACACGAGAACCGCTTTTAAGGCGGGCGCGTCTGCCTGTTGCGCCACCCGGGCCAGGGGCGATCGACGGGACCCGTCGGACGGGGCCGTCGGCGGTCGGTGCCGCGCGGCCAGCGTCTCGCAGAAGGGTCCGGAAGGCAGAGGTGGGAGCCCGCTCTCTGTCAGGTCGGACGGCGGGGGCCGTGCTGACGGCCGGGCGGGAGACCGCCGGGCGGCATCCGCCGGGTGCGAGTCCGTGCGAGTGCGTGCGGGAGCGGGACGGGGAGAGGACGGGCCGGTCCCTCCGCCGTGACGGGCGTCGGTGTGTTCCGGGGCAGGGCCCGGGTCCGCCGGAAAACACATGGAGTCCGGCGGCCGGGCTGCCTAGGGTCGGAGGATGAGTACTCGTACCTTCCGCATCATGGTCCGCGGTGTCTTCGACGGCCTGGACGCCGACCAGCGTGCCGAACTCCTGGCCCGCGCCCCCGAGCACGACGTGCTGCGCGCCGCCTTCACCCCCGAGGGGCACCTCAGCTACGACCTGTCCGCGCGGTCCGCGTTCACCTTCCGCTTCCGGGACTCCGGGGAGGAAGAGGAGGACATCCTGGAGGCGACCGAGCGGGCCGAGGAGGCGGCGAGGGCGTGGCTGGGCGAACGCGGCTACGGGTACAAGAACCTCAGGTCCCAGGCCGAGGACCTGTCCCAGGCGCCCTTGGGGAAGCGGCAGCGTCGCGCCGCGGCTCGCAGGACATCCTGACGCCGGGCACGGGGGGTACGCGCCCGGTCGCGCGGACCGGGAGCGGTCCGGCGCCTGCCCCCGCCCGTCGCCGCGGGCGGGCTCGTGCCGTCCGCCGTGCCCTCACCGCGACCGCGTCCCGGTGAGGGCATCGCCGTGCTCCGCCGGTCCGGGCCTACGGGCAGGAGGCGAGGACGACGGAGAGGACGGCGCAGGTGGCCGTGGCGCTGTCGTTGGCCGGGTTCGGATCGCCGGGGGTGGAAGCGGTGCGGGCCGCGGTGACGTCGACATGGCCCAGGGTGAGCAGGCTCGTCGGCAGCCGGAACGTGGACACGGCCTCGCCCCCGTCGGCGACGGCCCCGAGGAGACAGGTCACGCGGCCCGGGCCGGAGGTGCAGCCGGGGGACAGATGGGTCGCGGTCCGCCCGGCGGGCAGGTCCACGCTCAGGGTGGCGGACGTGGCCGCGTCGGGACCGGTGTTGCGGACGGTGGCGGTGTAGGACAGGTGGGACACCAGGATCCCCGGGCGCGGTTTGGCGGTCAGGCTCACGCCGAGGTCGGAGGACGGCACCGTGACGGTGATGACGGGACCGTTCTGGGTGGCCTCGCCGCCCTGGGTGTTGCTGTAGAGCTGGTAGCGCAGGACGAACGTGCCGGCCGGGGTGTCGGGCCCGACGCGCAGGGTGATCGACCCCCCGAACGCCTCGCCCGCGCTCAGATCGCCGAGCGGGGCCCTCGGTCCGAGGGACGGCTGGTTGACGCACGGACCGGTGTTCCCGCTGCACGACTCGACTGTGGTGAACGAGTCGAGCGTGCCGAGGTTCGTGGAGCCCGAGTAGAGGTTGAAACCGGCGTCCCGGCGCGCGGTCTGCGCGGAGCCGGTGAAGCGGACGGTGAAGGTGTCCCCGGCGACGACGGTGGTCGCGGAGACGTCGATGGAGGACGCGGCCCGTGCGGGTATCGCGGTGAACAGCACACCCGTCACCGCGAGCAGGAAGGCGGAGCCCAGGACCCGCAGTCGGCCGGCCCACCCGTTCCGGCACCGTGGGGCGAACCCGGCCGAGGGGCGTCTCGGGCCACGCCGGCGCGGCAGCACGCGCAGGGGGGCGGGGGGATGCGTGAAGTGGCGCATGGGACCTCTTCGTGATCGGGGCCCGAGACCCCGGTGACCCGGGGCGGCCCGTACGGCTGGGAGCGGCCGGGAACCAGGAGATGGGAGCGAGCGCACCGCACCTCGCGTCCACCTGCGGCCCGATGGGCCGCGCGACACCTGGACCTGCCGGGACGATGCCCTGACGGTCGCCGGGCCTTCCGGTCACGTCCGCCTGCTCCTCTGCAGGCGGATTCCGCGAGGTGAAGTGGTGCACCGACGACCACTCGGCGATCTCCTCACCGAGGCTAGGCAGAGAGGGCAACGGGCAGAACGGTCTCGTCGCTTTATAACTCGATCGAGTGAAGCGGACCGTGACTGCCCGCGCGGGTCCCGTCGTGCTGCCTTGGACGGCTGCTGCCCATGCCCGGTCATCCGGTGAGGTCGGGTGGCAGCCTCTCGGCCGGCGGTACCACGATGCGTATGCACGTTCCGACATGTGAAACGGGCGCCGGCCCTGGGCAGGTGTCGCGGTGGCACGCCCCGTCAGGGCGACCCGGGCTGGGTCTTTCGTTTGGATCAGGCCAGACCCCGTGAGCCCGGCATGATCCAAACGAGAGGCCCTACGACGGTTCGCGGTGTGTCGGGGCGGAACCGCCCGGAACACTCAGCTGTACCGCATTGAGTTCATCACGCAATTCGTGTGCCTTGCGCAGGGTGCGCCCGATGAAGACGGGCGAGGCGTCGGTGATCTGCTCCAGCAGGGTGATGGCCTCCGTGACCTCGGTGACGGCCTCGGCACGACCGGAGCCGACCCGTGCTCTGGTTCTGGCCCGGTCGAACAGAACGACCGACACGGCGAACCGGTCGGCGATGGTCCTCGGAGAGCCGATCCTTCGTACGGCGGCGACGGCGTCGGCGGTGAGGGTGAGTGCCTCGGCGCCGAGACCGTTCTGGGACCGGCACAGCCCGAGAGTGGCCAGCGCGACCGCCGCACGTGTGTCCGCCGTGACGTCGGGCAGCCGTCCGTAGATCTCCACCGCCTTCTCGGCATCCGCCATGGCCTCGGGGTGGGGCGGCTCAGCGCGCGCACGTTCCGCCGCTCTGGTGGCGAATGCGGCGGCGACGATGTCCTCGTGCGCCCCCTGCTCCCCGTCGGCAATCGACCGGGCGGCGGTGACCGCCCGGTCCAGGTGTGGCAGGCCCGCCTCCGGTCCGTCGGCCTCGGCCACCACGGCACCGAGAACGGTCAGGGCCAGGGCAAGTCCCGCACGGCGGGCAGGCGTGTCGTCGGGCACTCGCTCAAACGCGTCAGCCGTGTCCCGGGCAGCCTCCAGGGAGTGCGGAACGTCACCAACCATCCACAACGCCCTGGCGTACGAGAGCGAGGCAAGGGCCGGGAAGGGCATGGCATCCTCTCGTTCCGACTGCGGTGCCGTCGCCCACAACTCGACCGCCTCCGTCGCGTAGCCGACGGCGTCCCGGTGACGGTCCAACTCCAGCAGCAGGTCGCCGACGCCGGTCAGCGCCGTGGCGACTTCGGCCCGGTGGGCAGGGGTCCGCCGTCGCTTCCAGTCGAGGCGGCGCAGTTCCAGCAGCTCGATGGCGAGCGGGAGGGCATCCCGGTGCATCCCCGCGGAGGCCAGTTGCCGGCAGAACAGCTTGAGTGACTTCAACAGGTCGGACCTGTGGCGCTCGGGGTCGAGCCGCGCCAGATCGCGCCGCGCGTCAACCACCAGCCGCATCGCGGCCCGCGCTGCTTCAGGCCGGTGGGTCTGGCCCAGCAGTCTGCTGAGAATGGCCAGGTTGTCGGCCGAGTCCGGTTCGGCGGCAGTGGGCGCGGCCGCCTCGACGCCCGCCTCGGCGACCGGAGGGATCTCGTCCAAGCGGCCCGCGAGGTGCAGGCACAGGGCCTGGCTGGTGCGCAGCCGGGCCAGCAGGCGGTTGAACGCCCCGGGAGCCGTGTCGGCGAGCGTTCGGCTGATCTCGACGCCCTCCTCGCATGCCGTGAGCGCCTCCACGGCTCGGCCGGCGGTCCGGTGCAGCACCGCGATGTTGTTGAGGCAGCGCGCGAGGTCGGCCCGAACAGCGGTGGGCTGAGGTTCAGGGATTGCCCGGTAGATCCGGGCGGACTGTTCGAGTCTGGTGATCCCTTCCTCACCTTGACCGATGTCGTCGAGATGTAGCCCCAAGGTGCCAAGCGCCATCGCGTGGTCGGCCGCGAAGACTTCGGGATAGGTCTCGCACACGCCGGCGTAGATGTCGACAGCACGTCTCGCTGCCCGGACCGCTTCCTCGGCCTTGCCCGCAGCGCTGAGTTCATTGGCCTGGGTGTTCAGGGTCATGGCCAGAGGCTCGCGGTATGCCGTCGGATGTTCCTTCGCCAGGCCCTCGTAGAGCTCGACGGCCTCTTGGACGGCACTGAGGGCCTCACTGCCCTGTCCGACCTGACTCAGGAGAATGGCCAGTGAGTTGAGGCTGCGGGCCAGATCGCCGCTGTAGGCCGCTGGGCGCCCGATGGCGAGCCTGCGCCGCTGGGCGACGGCCTCCTGGGCGGCGGTCACGGCCTCGGCGACCCGTCCCATGTCGCCGAGGATGTTCGACAGGGTGCCCAGCAGAGACGCCAGCAGGGGCCGGTGGGCGTCGGGCCGCCGTTCTGCCAAGGGGCGCAACAGCGCGACGGCTTCCTGGCTGCTGGCCAAACCCTTCGCGCTGTGACCCCAGTCATGTTGTCGGATGGCCAGGTTGTTCAGGGCGAGGGCGAGGGCCACCGAGGTCTCCTCCGTGCCGTCGGCCGCCAGGTCCCGTCGGCGCTCGACCACGGCTGTCCAGTCCGCCATCGCGCGTGCGGGGTCGCCGAGGTTGCCGTAGGCGTTGGCACGAGTGCCCAGCGCGGTCAGCAGGTGCTCGGGCTGGTCGAGTGAGGAGTGCCGCTCGATCGACGCGAAGTGGCGCACGGAGTCGTCGGCCGATTTGAGGGCCCGATGCCAGTGCCCCAGCACGGTGTGGAAGACCGCCTTGTTGTTGAGGCAGCTCGCCAGCGTCTTCCTGAGAGCCGCTCCGTGCGGGGTGTCGGGGCCGTGCTCCGACACGGCGGGCGTCAGCAGGCCGATGACCTCGGACGCCGCTTTCAGAGCCCGTGTGTACTCCCCGATCCCGGCGTACTGCTTGGACAAGTGGCATTGGGTGCGAGTGCGGATCACCAGATCCGATGGATCCTCGTCGGGCCTGCCACCACGTAGTTCCACCAGCCGTTCGAGGAGTCGCACGGCCCAGGGGCCGAGGTTGTACGACGTGTCGGGCAGCGTCTCGGCCCACGCGTCGAGCTGCGCGAGGCCGGTCTCCGGCGCGTCGACCAGCATGGCGAGAGCGTCGAGCAGCGGCGCCGGCTGCTCGACCCGGGTGGCGGCCGTGATGGCGGGCAGCGCGAGGGTGTCGGCGGAGGCCGTGCACAGCCGGATGATCTCGGGTCCGAGCTCGGCGCGGAGCGGGCGGTGGTGCGCGGCCCGGGCGAGGACGGTGAGCAACTGCTGTGCGTCCGTCTCGGCGATGTCGGAGCTCAGCGCGGGCAGCAGATGGCGGCGGGCCAGGACACGTCGGCCCGCGAAGCGTTCGGCGATCCGGTCCGGCTGGACGGATCCCCAGGGCGCGGTCCCGGGACCGGTGGGTGGATAGACGGTGGACAGCCAGTCCTCCACCGCGTGGCGCAGCCGGTCGTCGGACAGACCACGGACCCGCCGCAGGACGCTGTCGGCGTGTGCGTGGTCGCGGGGGTCCAGGAGCGTCACTGCGGCGAGCGCGTCCCGGAAGGCGTTCGCCTCCGGTGACGCGTCGTCGCATCCGCTGTTCGCGAGGACGCCGTTCCAGTGGCGTGCCTCGTGCAGGAGCAGGCGGTCCTCCGCGTCATCCGGATCGCCGGGGCTGGTGATCAGCCCGGTGCGGGAGGGCCGCCCGGGCGCGGAAGCGTGATCACCCCTGTCCAGCAGGTCCGCCAGCGCGGTCATGTGCAGGGTGAGCGGATTGGCGAAGTCCGCGTGTTCCAGATCGCGTGGAAGCAGGCCGGCGGCCTTCTCCGCCCAGGAAGTGTGCCGGTGGCCGTCCAGCAGACTCAGCTGCTCGGCGAAGGCCTCCACCGCCTGCCGGTACAACGCCGGACGCTCCGTGACCTCCACGGCCAGCGCGGGCAGCGCCACCCGTGCGGCCCGCCGCAGTGTGTCCCCGACCCGGTCGCTGTGCTCTCTGGCCCGCTCGTACCACTGCCCGTCGGTCCGCGCGATGAGAATCGTCTTGAACGGCAGGTCGCGGCCGGGAACCGACTCGATCAGCCCCACCACCTGGTCGGTGCGCTGCTCCGCGTAGTCGATCACCGTCAGTACCCGGTGCTCCGCCCCGGCCAGGGCCTTGAGGTCCCGGCCGGGCGCGGCGCGGTCCGGCCACACGGCCGTCCACCGGCCACGGCCGGTTCCGGAGGTGAGTCGTTCGGCGAGTTCGCGCACCAGGCGGGTCTTTCCCTGACCGGCCGGTCCGTGCACCAGCAGTGTGTCCGTGCCGGGTTGCGCACACCAGTCGAGCAGGTCGTTCAGCAGTTCCTCCCGGCCGTGGAAGCCGACCACCTCCCACTCGGGTCGCAGGAGTGCGGACGGCGACGCACCGGACCGGTCCGGGACGGCGGAGCCGCGGTCGATCAGAGGGGCGAACTCCACGGGCTCCAACCGGAGGGAGTCGGCCTCGTAGCGCCTGAGCGCGGTACGGAACGATTCGTTCCGATGGAGCTTGTACGTGGGTACGGCATCGAGCGCGCCGTGTCCGGAGAACGGAGTCTCGGCCAGGAGTACGCCCACCACGAAACCACCCGACATCAACGCCGCCCCGGAGAGACCGCCCCAGGGCAGTTCCCCATGAGGCCAGTCCGACGGGGCTCGGTCGAGAGCGAACACGTATCTGCCGCCGACACGGGCACTGCCGGGATTGACCGAGCCGCTGACGTGTTCCTGCTCCGTGAAGGGCTTGTGGTCCTGTGCGGAATCGTGGTGCATGCCCTGCAACTGGGCCAGGTTCGGTACGCCCAGGGCCGCGCAGCGCTGATCCGCGCGCATGGTGACGAACTCGCCCCAGCGCGCGGCGGCCGACCTGGGGGGCTCCCACGCGGCGTCATTGACGTACAGCAGAGCGGCGTCGAGCGGTGCGGCATCCCCGCCCAGGTCCTGGCCGCCGTGCCACACCACGGAGGCCCGGAACACTCCCTGCCTGCCGGCCCGGTACAACGTGAGCGTCGGAGAGTCCCCGACGACGTGGGCCGAGGTCAGCACCAGCCTGGAGCCGACCAGGTGGCCCGTGCCCCGGCACTGGGGGCTGGCGACGACCACCACCCGGTCCTCGGGCACGGTGTCCTCGACGTCCGTGCTGTTCCGCGGGGACACGGGCTCAGTCCGTGCGGTAGCTGCCGGGCCCGGACACGCCGTGGTCCGTGCCGGATATGTTCAGTGTGCCGTTGCCTTCCGCCCGCTTGGGCGTCAGAGTGACGGCGACCCGGTGGGTGGTTCCCCGTGACACGCTCGTTCCGGCCTCGGCCGACACCGCCCAGACCCGGAACTTGCCCGCCGCGTTCGCGTCCGCCCGGAGTTCGACCTCGAACTCCATTTCCACCGGTCCGACCTCGAACACGATCGCCTGCCCGTTCCCTCGGGCCTGGGCCTGCAGGAGCTCGTCCCGCACAGCCGCCACCGCGTCCGCCAGCCTCATGTCCAACCCGACCACTCCTCAAGCGAGTTGATGCATTGCCGGTCAGATTAGACGAATCGGGAAGCACGGCACAGGCATGCGCGGGACCGGGTTCATCCGGTCCGGCGTGCGGCCGGGGCGGGGAGGAATCGCCAGGGGCATCGCGCGTTCGCGGAGCCGTCGGTTCCGTCCCCCCGCCCCGACCGGGGGATTCGGTGGCCCGCCCGCACGCGCAGGGGCGCCCGCTCATCGTCGGCCCCGGTCGGCGCCCAGGGGCCACCCCCGGGTCCTGTCGTCGGAGGTGGTGGCGCGGGACCGGCCGGGGGTGGTGGCCGGGCCCGCCGCACGGCCGGTGCTCCCCGGTGGGGGAGGCGGCGGTGCCGTCAGAGCGCGGGGACGGTGTCCTCGAAGGTGCGGCCCGCCGCGCGGTACGCCGCGACCCGGTCGGCGACCTGGGCCGGGGTCAGGACCTGGTCCTGGACGTGCAGGACGTAGTCGACCGCCTGCTCGTAGGCGCGGGGCGTGGTGGTGTCGGGCTGTCCCGCGAGGCTGGTGAGCCACTGGTTGAAGGCGATCAGCATGCCCCGCTCGGGCAGGTAGTCGGTGCCGTGGGTGGCGAAGAGCCGGCCGTCGACGTAGTAGCGGATGCCGCTGTCGTCAAGGGTGAGGACGAGGTCGTGCCAGCCGTCGTAGCCCGCCCGGTCGGCGGTGTGGGTGTTCACCGGCGGCTCGACGCCGGTCGAGTCGTAGGTGTCCCAGGAGGTGGTGTACAGGGTGCTCCCGGTCTCGCCCCAGCCCCCGTTGGGCAGGTACTCGAAGTCGTACTCGGAGTAGTCCCGCGCCATGGGGGCCTTGAGGTCGTTGATCGCGAAGAAGGTCTGGATGACCTGGTCCCCGTCCGGCCCGTACACCGGGGTGTCGCTGAACTTGACCCGGGCCGCGTAGGTGCCCTCGCGGAACTTCATCGTCGTGGTGGAGATCTCCGCCTGGCGGGTGGTCGCGGCGGTGCCCGTGGTCTCGGTGCGCAGCTTCATCACCGACGCGCCGTTGTCGGTGCCGAAGGAGATGTTCCCCGGCGACCAGGTGGCCCCGGGCACGCCCGGACCGCCGTTCCAGCTCCGAACCATCCAGCCGTTGGCGCCGAGCCGCGGGTCGTCGTGGGCGGTGTAGGCGAAGTCGTCGAACAGGGCCCGCGCGGGCGGCGGTTCCACCGGACCGGGCACGGTGCCCCAGACCGTGGCGCCACCGAGGTGGGCCGTCACCCGGGTCCAGTCGGCGTACGAGGTGCGGTCCGCGGAGAACGAGTGGTCGTCGCTCTGCCGCAGCTGGCTCCAGTCGGCGCGGTGGAAGCGCAGCTGGAGGTCGCCGCTGGTCGCGCCGGGCGCGAGGGAGCCCGCGCCCGCGGTGAAGCCGATCTCCAGGTAGCGGTCGGCGGTGGCCGTACCGGGGGAGAGCGTCCCGAAGGCGCCGGTGACGTTGGCGCAGCCGCGCACCGCCCAGTCGCAGGCGAAGCGGTACGAGGCGTTCGGCGCGTCGGCGCTGAAGTAGTAGCGCAGGGTGACGTCCGCGAGCCGGACCGGGGCGGAGCCGGTGTTGCGGACGGTCAGCCAGGGCGCGGACTGGCCCGCGGTGGCGCCGGTGTTCCCGGTGCGGTACTGCACGGTGAGCGGCGCCGCGTCGGCGTGTGCCGCGGTCGGCGTCGCGGCGAGGCCGAGCGCGGCCAGCCCTGTGGCGAGGACGCCGGTCAGGGCGTCGCGCAGCCGGTGGCGGGTGGTTCTTCGCATGGTGCTGTCTCTCCCGGATGAGGTTCCGCGCGGTGTGCGGTGTGTGGACAGGGGCACAACGGACCGACAGGTATAGACCTGTTGATCATGCAGAACCTACTGAACCCACCGGGATTCCGACAGATGGAGGTGCCAACTCATCGGAAAGGCCGTGTGCTTGGTGCGGGAGTCAGGTCAACGGAGGCTGCCCTCCGCCTCGTCCGGGACCGCCGGTGCCACGGGCTGCCGCAGGGAGCGGAGTCGGCCCTGGGCGAGGGCGGTGAGGACCGTGCCGGTGGCCGCCGCGCCGAGGGCGGTGAGGAAGGCGGGCAGGGGGCCGAGGCGGTCGGCGAGGCTGCCCGAGAGAATCGCGCCGATCGCGTAGCCGATCACCACCGACGAGGAGAGCACGGTCATGATCCAGGAGATCCTCCGCGCCGGAACGGTCGCCTCCGCGAGGGTGTAGGCGGTGACCAGGACCGGTGCGATCGGGATGCCGGGCAGCGCGATCAGCAGCCCCAGCGTCCCGAGCCCGCCGATCTGGAGGCCTCCGGTGAGGACGAGGGGCACGCTGAGCACGGCGAGCAGCGCGTACCCCGTGAGCAGGCGGCGGGCGAGGGTGAAGGCGGCGGGCAGCATCGGGACGAGGGCCCCGGCCATGGCGCTGCTCAGCCCCAGCACCGCGTAGATGAGCCCGGCGCTGCCGGCGGCCCCCGCGTCGGCGGCGCGCCAGGTGATGGCGGCCTGTACGGAGCCGAAGTAGCAGCCGAGGCAGACCAGCGCGAGGGACAGGAAGGCGATCGGGGCCGGGCGGACCGGGGCGTCACCGCCCTCCGGCCGCTCGCCCTGCCCGCGGGCGACCAGGCGGGCCGTGGGATGCAGGGCGAAGGCGACGCAGACGGTGAGGGTGAGCGCCGCAGCGGTCAGCAGGGCGGCGCGGGGCGAGGAGGCCGCCGCGATGACACCGACGAGGGCGGGACCGAGGACGAAGGCGAGTTCGTCCGAGGTGCCCTCGAAGCTCATCGCGGTCGGGAAGCGGCCGGCGGCCAGCCGCCGCGCGTGCGCGAGGGCGGTCCAGCGGGCGCGGGAGAGCGGCCCGACCTGGGGGACGGAGCATCCGGCCGCGGCGGAGGCGGCCAGCACGGTGTACACGGGCGCGCCGTGGTCGGCGCACAGCACCAGCGCGACCAGGGAGGCGGTGTGCGCCACCGCCGCGGCCAGGCCCGTCGGCCGGTGGCCGCGGCGGTCGGCCAGACGGCCGACGACCGGGCCGCCGGCCGCCTGGCCGACCGCGAAGGCGGAGGCGGCGGCCCCGCCCAGCGCGAGGGAGCCGGTGCTCCCGCTGACCAGCAGCAGGGAGCCCAACTGCCCCATCGTGGCCGGGATCCGGCCGATCAGGGTGACGGCCAGGAACCAGTAGCCCGCCGAGGCGGGCAGCGCGGAGTAGGACCGCAGCGCCTTCCAGTGGCTCACGTCGGCTCAGTCCCCGCCGCCGCTGGAGCCGTACTCCATCAGCACCTCGCGCGGGATCACGTCCAGTGCCGCGGCGTTGGTGGCGGCCAGGTCGAGGGGACAGGCGCATCCGGCCAGGTACGCCTCGTACCACTTGGACGCGATGACGCACCAGCGGTCGCCCGGGACCAGTCCCGGGAAGTCGAGGTCGGGCCGGGGGGTGGCGATGTCGTTGCCGACCGTGGACTGGAACGCGATGAACCGTTCGTTCACGATCGCGCACACGGTGTGCCCCTTCGGGTTGTCGGGGCCCGTGTAGCAGTACCCGTCCCGACGGTACCCGGTGACCGGATCGAAGCCGCAGGCCAGGAGCGGTTCTCCCAGGACGTTCAGTGTCTGCTCGGTCATCGTGCGTTCCTCGCTGTGCGGTGGTCGGGGGGTCCAGGGCAGCGGAAGACCCGGTCGCCGAACTCGGCGGCGATCCGGGCCAGCCGGGCGTCCTCGCCGTGGCGGCCGATCAGCAGCATGCCGACCGGCAGGCCGTCCACCAGGCCGCACGGGACGCTGAGCGCGGGGTGGCCGGTGAGGTTGAACACGCAGTTGTTGTCGTGCATCTCGAACGGCAGGTCGGTGGTGATGACGGCTTCGCGGGGGTCGGCGGGCAGGAGGTGCGGGAGCATCGGGACGGCGGGCATCACCAGGACGTCGTTCTCCCGCAGCGCCTCGTCGACCTGACGGCGCAGCACCCGACGCAGTTGCTGGGCGTGGGCCGTGACCCGGCTGTGGGTGGCGTCGCGGAGCACGCTCGCCCCGGTCAGCGCCAGCACCCCGCCGACCGCCAGGTCCTCCGGCCGCCGGGCCAGTGCCTCGCCGAACGCGGTGGCGAACCCGGGATGGTACGGGCCGGTGTGGTTGTCGCCCTGGAGCCGGGACCCGAAGACGGTGGTGAGCCCGCCCTCCAGGGAGATGGGCAGGTGGAGGTCGCGGCCGTTCCGGTGCAGCGGGACGGAGGCGTCCCCCACGGCCATGCCGAGGCGTCCCAGGGCGTGGGCCGACTCGCGGACCAGGGCGTCCACACGGGGGTCGGAGCGCCCGGGCCAGCCGAAGCCCTCGGCCACGATCCCGGCCCGCAGCCCGGTGACGCCGCGCGCGAACGCGGTCGCGTACGGCTCGCCGTCCGGCGGGTCGGCGGCCGCGTCGAGGAAGGCGGGGAGGGAGGAGGCGTCGCGGGTCAGGACGCCGATGTGGTCCAGGGTGCGTTCGGTGGGCATGGCGCCGTCGTAGTCCACCGCGCCGTAGGTCGGTTTGAGGCCGAGGACCCCGCACCAGGCGGCGGGATTGCGCACCGATCCGCCGTGGTCGGTGCCGATGCCGAAGTCGGCTGCCCCGGTCGCCACGAGGACCGCGGCGCCGCTGCTGGAGCCCCCGGCCGCCCTCGTCGGGTCCCAGGGGTTGGTCACCGGCCCGTGGACGGAGGTGAAGCTGGAGCCCGAGTAGCACAGGTCCTCGCATACGGAGGTGCCGAGGACGACGGCACCGGCGGCCCGGACCCGGCCGACCACGGCCGCGTCGGAGGCGGGGACGAAGCCGGCCATGAGGCGGCTGCCCAGGGGCATGGGGACGCCGCGCACCGCCACGGACTCCTTGACGGTCACGGTGCGGCCCGCCAGGGGTCCCGGTCCGCGCGGTCCCGAACCGTCGGGCGCGGGGTCGTCCACCCGGTAGAGCCAGGCCCCGTGGGGATCATCCGGGCCCCGGTTGGCGAACGTCGAGGCCACCGGCGGGGCGTGCGGGGCGGGATCCTCGCCCGCCAGCGCGTACACCCGCTCGTAGGTCTCCCGCATCCGGTCGATGGCGGGGCGCAGCCGTCCGACCAGGGCGGGATCCAGGCCCCAGCGGTCGGCGACGGCGGCGAGGTCGGCGTCGGTGAAGTCGGCGATGCTCATGCGCGGGCCCCGCGCTCGAGGGCCAGGCTGGCCTCCGCGAACGGCGCGACGGGGATGGGGGTGATCCCGGCGCCGACGCGTCCCCGACCGGGCGTGCGGTGGGCGAGGCCGTTGTTGATGACCGGCTCGATACCGGTGGCGCGGACCTTGTGGACGTCGATGCCGAGCGGCGTGCCCCGGAAGTCCTCGCCGGGTATGAGGAAGCGGGTGCTGGTGCCCGTGGTGATCTCCCGCATCCGGGCGGTGAGGTCACGGGCGTACGCGGCGTCGCCGCCGACGAAGGACATGATGGCGGGGGCCGCGGTCATGGCGAAGGCGCCGAACCCCGCCGTCTCCGCGGTCATCGAGTCGCCCATGGTGGGGGTGGCGTCGTCAAGGGTGGCGCCGTCGAGGAGGACGGGGGTGCCCAGGGGCGACGGCACGGTGAACCAGCGGTCGCCGAGGCCGCTGACCCGGATGCCGAACTCCCTGCCGTTGCCCGCCATGGTGGTGACGACCGAGCTGCCGTCGAACCCGGAGGCGGCCAGGGTCATCGCCTTGGCGGCGGAGATGGCGAAGGGCAGCGCGAAGTGCCCGTTGCGGGACATGACGGTGGTGATCCGGGCGATGTCCTCCCGGTCGGCGGAGCCGCGCAGCAGGCCGGGCAGGAGGGTGGCGAGCAGGGCCGCGCTGGTCGCGACGAGACGGTTGTGGCAGTCGTCCCCGCGGCGCAGCCCCTCGGCCACCAGGGCGGCCAGGTCCACCGGCTCGGACGCGCGGACCGCCTCGTCCAGCGCGGGGGCGAGCACGTCGCCGAGCCAGCGGAGCCGTTCGACGGTGGCGTCGTCGAACGAGCCGTAGCGGACCGCCCCCTGGACGCCCTCGTTGAGGGGGGAGAAGGTGCGGGTGTCACCGGCCGCGGCGACCACGACCGGTGTGCTGGGGGTGATGATCCCGGCCATGGCGCCGACCGCGCCCTCGTCGTGGCACGGGCTGATGCTCACCCCGCCGGCGTCGATGATCGCCTCGGCCTCGGCGGCCGACCGGGCCTCGCGCTCCAGCAGGAGGCCGCCGATGACCGCCCCGCGCATGGGGCCGGGGATGTCGGCGAGTTCGATGGGCGGTCCGGCGTGCAGGAAGTGACGGCCGGTCACCCGGTCGGTCACCTCGGCGGCCTTGCACACGCGGTGCAGCCGTACGTCGGTGGTGTTCAGTGCGTCGACGGATCTCTGCGTTCCGGCAGCCGTCGTGTTCTCGGGCATGCTGATGTGCTCCTGGGACGGTGGGGCGGTGGGACGGAGAAGAGCGGAAGGAGAAGGGGCGGGGAGGGAACGGGGGACGGGGAAGCGGCGAGGAGGGGGAAGAGGGGACAAGGGGACGGGTGGGGAAGTGAAAGGGGACGGGGTGAAGGGATGGAGGGGTGCGGGCTCCGCCCCCCGCGCCGGGGGCCGGTGGCGGCGGCCGGCGCCGGGGGACCGGCGGGTGGCCGGCCCCGGCGGGCGGCGCGGGGTCAGGCGGAGGGCGCTTCCCGGTTCCGTTCCGCGAGGAGACGGCGCACGATCTCCCGGTTCAGCCGGGTGTGCTCGCGTGCGCACGCCGCCGCGCGGTCGGGTTCGCCCGAGGCGATCGCCTCGAACAGCCGGGTGTGCTCCTCGACCAGCTCGTGGGGGTCGCCCGTCTGCCGCAGCAGCCAGTGCAGCCGCCCGTGCAGGGGCTTGAGGACGCCCTGCAGCAGGGTGTTGTGGGAGAGCTTCAGGATTTCGTCGTGGAACGCCTCGTTCGCGTGGCCGAGGGCGACGGGGTCCTCCGCGTCCAGCGCCCTGCGGGCCTGGGCCAGGCAGGCGCGCACCCGGCGCAGGTCGGCCCTGGTCGCGCGCTGCGCCGCCTGCTGGCTGGCCAGGACCTCCAGCGCCTCGCGCACGTCGAACAGTTCCTCGACGTCCTGCTCGGACAGCTCCACGACGACCGTGCCCCGGCGGGGGACGGTCTCCACGAACCCCTCGCTCTCCAGGGCCCGCATCGCCTCGCGCACCGGGACCCGGGACACCCCGAGACGCGCCGCGAGATCGGTCTCGATGAGCCGGGTGCCGGGCGGGTACACCCCGTCGATGATGCGCTGGCGCAGCTCGTCGCGGACCCGTTCGCGCAGCGGCTGGTACCCGGCGTCGATGTCGAACGGCTCCGGGCCGTCGGACCGCTGGGCGCTCACCGGGCCCCCTTCCGGGCCGCGCCGCCGCCGGGAGCCGTCGCGGTGCCGCCGGTGCCGACGGGGGAGGGCCGCTCGGCGCCCGCGAACGGGTAGCGCAGCCGGAAGTCGTCGGCCGCGTCCTCGAAGGTGGTGAACTCGACACCGGGCATGTCGAGCCAGCTCTCGAACAGCCGCTCCAGCATCAGCAGCACCTGGGGCCGTCCGGACACGTCGGGGTGCAGCGTCACCGGGAACACCGCGTAGTCCAACTCGCGGTGGACCCAGTCGAACTGGTCGCGCCAGAGCTGCTCGACGTCCCTCGGGCTGACGAACCCGTGGCTGTTGGGGGACTGCTTGACGAACATCATCGGCGGCAGGTCGTCCACGTACCAGTTCCCGCAGAACTCGACGAGGTCGACCTCGCCGCCGTGCCGCAGCGGCTTCATCCAGTCCTCGGCGCGCTTCCCGAAGTCGATCTTCGTCCACTCGTCGCCGACGCGGGCGTAGAAGGGGTGGAAGTCGTTGTAGTTCTGGGAGTGGTCGTAGGAGAAGCCGTACTCCTGGAGGAGGCCGGCGGTGTGCCGGCTCATCTCCCACCAGGGGGCGACATAGCCGCGCGGCGGGCGCCCGGTGAGCCCGGTGATCAGGTCGACGCAGCGTTCCAGGACGTCGCGCTCCTGCTGGGGCGTCATCTGCACCGGGTTCTCGTGGGAGTAGCCGTGCGCCCCGATCTCGTGCCCCCGCTCCACGACCGCCGCCATCTGCCCGGGGAAGGTCTCGATGGAGTGGCCCGGCACGAACCACGTCGTGCGCAGCCCGTACCGCTCGAAGAGCTGGAGCAGGCGGGGCGTGCCCACCTCGCCCGCGAAGACGCCGCGCTGGATGTCGTTGGGGGAGTCCTCACCCCCGTAGGAGCCGAGCCAGCCGGCGACCGCGTCGACGTCCACCCCGATCAGGATCTTGATGTTCTTGGCCATCTGCTCACTCACTCTCTGCGCGGCTGCGGACGGGGAAGGGGGCGGGGGACGGGCCGTGCCCGGCGAGCAGCCGGCCGTACCCGGTGAGCGGCGCGGAGGCCCCCGCGCGCCGCAGTGCGTGCCACAGGGTGGCGGCGACGCTGTCGATCACGGTGACGCCGGTCCGGCGCTCCCACTCCCCGGCGAGGTGCGCGGCCCGGAGGTTGGTGCACACGACGGCGACGGCGTCGCAGCCCTCCGCCGCGAGCCCCTGGAACGCGGTGTCCAGCTCCTCGTCGGTGGTGAGGGCGAAGTCGAAGTTGGTGGTGCGCCGGAAGTGCCGGGACGCGTGCACCGGGAAACCGCGGGCGGCGTAGGTGGCGGCGATGGCGTCGGCGATGTCGTCGGTGTACGGGGTGATCACGCCGAGGCGGGTGACCTCGCACTCCTCCAGGGCGGCCAGGACCGCGAGCGTCGAGGTGGTGGCGGGGCGGCCGGTGGCCTCCTCGACCGCCCCGCACACCCGCGCGTCGTACTCCGGGCCGAGCCAGGAGCCGGACGTCCCGTTCCAGACGGTCACGTCCACTCCGGCGTCGGCCAGCAGCCGGGCGGCCTGGACGAACGCCTCCTGACTGAACTGGTCGACATCCGGTCCGTCAAGGCTGATACGCGTCACTCTCAGCCGGGTGAAATGCACTGACAAGTCCGGCACTCCTCGTGCCAGTTCGATGGTCACGGGTTCCAGGACCGTGTTCGACGAGGGGGTGATCATGCCGAGCCGGCGGGCGGCCGATTGCATGGAGCCTCCGTCCCATGAGACCGAATCGGGGATACGGTATACAAGAGACTAGAGAGATCGGGCCCCGGGAATCAAGGGGTGACTTGCCGTTGACAGTGACCTGGGCCACGCCTAATCTCCGTGTACCGGATCCCGGTTGACAGCGGCCCCCGGCGCGTCACCATCCGGACGCTGCCCAGCGTTTTCCCTGCTCGCAGCAGGTACCCCGACTCTGCCCATAGCTCCGGATCATGGTTGGTGATCACCCCGGAGGGACCAGGGCACGATCGTCTTAGCACCAGGAGACCCTCGTGTCACCTACCAACCGTGCGCCCGCCCCGGAGGCTTCCGACCGCCACCCGGTGGACGAAGTCCTCCCCGCTTCGCAGCTCTTCTTCTTCGGCCTGCAGCACATGCTGATCATGTACGCGGGCTGTGTGGCCGTTCCGCTCGTCCTCGGTGCCGTGCTCGGGCTCGACACCCATACGATCGCCATGATCGTCAACGCCGACCTCCTCGTGGCCGGAATCGCCACCATCATCCAGAGCGTCGGTCTCACCCGCTTCTTCGGCATCCGGCTCCCCGTCGTCGCGGGCGCCTCGTTCACCTTCCTCACCCCGATGATGCTGATCGGGTCCGAGTACGGCATGCCGACGATGTACGGCTCGATGATCGCCGCGGGCGTCTTCGGCATCGTCCTGGCCCGCCCGTTCTCCAAGGTCCTGCGGTTCTTCCCGACCCTGGTCACCGGCTGCGTCATCACCATCATCGGCCTGTCCCTGATCGGCGTCGCCGCCAACCTCATCACCGGCGACGACCCGAAGGACAAGGACTACGCCGGCGTCGGGCACATCCTGCTGGCCTTCGGCGTGATCCTGGTCATCGTCCTGGTGAACCGCCTCTTCACCGGCTTCGTCCGCAACATCGCCGTCCTCGTCGGGCTCGCGGCCGGGGCGGTCGCCGCCTGGGCCATGGGCATGGCCGACTTCTCCTCGGTGGGCGCGGCCAAGTGGATCGGCTTCTCCACCCCGCTGCACTTCGGCGCACCCGAGTTCCGGGTCGTCCCGATCATCGCCATGTGCGTCGCCATGATCGTGGTCTTCAGCGAGATGACCGCCTGCGTCCTCGCCATCGGCGACGCCGTCGGCAAGAAGGTCACCGACAAGGACATGGCCCGCGGTCTGGCCACCGACGGCCTCGCCGCCCTCCTCGCCGGCTTCATGAACTCCGTCCCCGACTCCACCTTCGGCCAGAACGTCGGCCTGATCAGCCTCACCAAGGTCAAGAGCCGCTGGGTCATCACCGTCACCGGAGTCCTGCTGGTCGCCATGGGCGCCATCCCCAAGCTGGGCGAACTCGCGGCCAGCCTCCCGGGACCCGCCATCGGGGGCGCGGGACTGGTCATGTTCGCCATGACGGCCGCCGTCGGCATCCAGATGCTCCAGAAGGTCGACTACGAGGGCAACAACAACCTGCTCATCGTGGCCGTGTCCCTCGGCCTCGGCATGCTGCCCGTCGCGGTGCCCGCGATCTACCAGAAATTCCACCGCGACGCCCAGTTCATCATGGGCAGCGCCATCACCGCGACCGTGCTGGTGGCGTTCCTCCTCAACCTCCTCTTCAACCACCTCCTCGTCCGTGAGGGCACCCCGGCCCCGGCCGGCCCGGAGGACGGGGCGGACACCGGGGGAGGGGACGGTGCCGGCGCCGCGGCCGGTACCGGGGCGGGGGACGGCACCGGGGTCCCGGTGCTGCACAAGGACAGCACGGCCGTACCGGAAGCGCCCGCCGCCTCCTGACACCGGGTACCGCCGCGCCCCGAAGGGCGCCCGCACACCCGCACGGCCGGGCGGCCTCCCGCCGCCCTCCCTCCCCGCACCGCTGCCGCCGGCGTGCTCCGGCGGCAGCCCCCACCACCCGGGCGACGACCGGGTCCGGACACACGGACCCCGTACGCCCGCGAGCAGAAGGAGCACTGGCACTCATGGGCCAGCAGACCATCTCAGAGAACATCAAGCGCATCCTGCGGACCATCGAGGACGGGTCCCACGACATGGCCACCGGGTGGAACCTCCCCCGCGAGTGCTACGTGGACCCCGAGTTCTACGCCTTCGAGACCGAGGCCCTCTTCATGCGGCAGTGGCTCTGCCTGGGCCGCGAGGACGAGATCCCCAAGCCCGGCGACTTCGTCCGCGTCGACATGGGCGACGAACCCCTCATGATGGTGCGCGGCAGGGACATGGAGATCCGCGTCCTCTCACCGATCTGCGCCCACCGCGCCCACCTCGTGTGCGAGGGCGCCGGAAACACCGGACGGCTGTTCCGCTGCCCCTTCCACGCCTGGACGTACGGCCTGGACGGCAACCTCATCGCGGCGCCCTCCATGAACGACACGGTCGGCCTCAAGAACCTCAAGGGCGAGGCCTACCTGCCCTCGCACAAGGTCGAGATCTGGAACGGCTTCGTCTTCACCAACCTCGACCCCGACGCCGAACCGCTGGCGCCCACGCTCACCAAGCTCACGGCCGAGCTGGAGAACTACCACATCGCCGACATGGTGAGCATGCCCGTGGCCGAGCTGCGCGACAACAACTGGAACTGGAAGTCCCAGCTCGAGAACGGCATCGAGCCCTACCACAGCGCGTATCTGCACGGCATGCTCCACGACTTCGCGCACGTCCGGCTCACCAGCTTCGTGGACATCGACCCGGACGAGGGAGCCATCTACCACCCGACCGGCTTCTATCACCCCGACGCCGGCTTCAACCCGACGACCAAGGCGCTGCTCCCGGTCATCCCGACCCTCGGTGAGAAGGAGCGCAACCAGGTCATCTTCGCCTCCATCCCGCCCAACCTCGGCTTCGGGGCGGTGCCCGAGGGGCTCTTCTACTACCTGGTGCTGCCCGCCGGACCGGAGCACATGAACCTGCGCATCGGCCACCTCTACCCGGAGGAGAGCACCCGGCACCCCCGGTTCGAACAGCTCTACAAGATCGCGCAGGACGGCCTGGTCCTCTTCCACCAGCAGGACGCCAGCTCCGACCACTCGCTCCAGAAGGGCATGCGCTCCCGCTTCCGCCGCCCCGGCCGCTACTCCTACCAGGAGGAGTCGCTGCTCCAGTTCAACCAGTGGCTGCTCAAGCGCTACAAGGACTACGCGGCCGAGGTCACCGCCGCGGAGACCGTCTGACCACGGCGTCCGCGCCCCGCGGCCCGTCCCCGGGGCCGGTCCCCGGACACCCTCCGGCCGGCCCCGGCGCACCGGGCCCGAACCCGGCACGGCCCCGCCGCTCGCGGCTTCGTCCCGCCCGGCTCCGTGCCGTCACCCCCGTTCCCCGTCACCCCCGTCATGCCGTTCCGGTCCCGTGGACCCCGGCCCGGCGGACCCGGTCCGGCCCGGTCCCCGGGACCCGGCCGGCAGAACACCCGAACCAGTGAGGACAACGCAATGAAAGTCACTGTCGACCGCGACCTGTGCGACGGCAACGGCGTGTGCATGGGCATCGCGCCCGAGATATACGACATCGACGACGACCTCCGCCTGCACATCGCCGAGGACATCCCCGCCGACCCCGAGGTCCGGGCCCGCGTGAGGCAGAGCGTCACCTCCTGCCCCATCCTCGCCCTCACCCTGTCGGAATGACCGGTCATGGTCTGTGACACCCCGCAGACCGTCGTGGTGGCCGGCGGATCCCTCGCCGGCCACACGGTGGTCACCGAACTCGACCGTCGCGGCTTCACCGGAGAAGTCGTCTGGGTCACCGGCGCCGAAGGCGTCGCCCCCTACTCCAAACCCGCGCTGTCCAAGGAGTACATGCAGGAGAAGGTCACCCTCGACACCATCTGCCTGCCCCCGGTCCCCACGGACGGCATCCGGCTGCGCCGTGTCGACCGCGCCGTCTGCGAACGGCTCGACCCCGACGCCGACCGGGTCCTGGTCGACGGCGAATGGATCCCCTTCGACGCCCTGTTCGTCTGCACCGGCATGCGCCCCCGGGTCCCCGCCGAGTTCGCCGGACTGCCCGGCGTGCACCCCCTGCGCACCCTGGCCGACGCCCGCGCCGTCCGGGACCGGCTCGCCGGCCGGCCCAGGACCGTCGTGATCGGCGCGGGCCTGATCGGCTGCGAGACCGCCGCCTCACTGCGCTCCCTCGGCCTCCCGGTGGAACTCGTCGTGCAGACCGGGCTGCCGCTGGAACCCCTCCTGGGCGAGGAACTGGGCCGGTTCTGCCTGGACCAGCACCGGACCCGGGGCGTCACCACCCGGCTCTCGGCCACCGTGACCGCGCTGACCCCGGACGGACCCGGTGGCGCCGTCACCGTGGACCTCGACGACGGCACCTCGACCACCGGGGACCTCGTGATCCTCGGCCTCGGAGCCGTCCCCGCCCTCGACTGGCTCCAGGACTCCGGCCTCGACCTCACCGACGGCCTGATCTGCGACGCGGGCCTGCGCACCTCCCGCCGCAACGTCTACGCCGCCGGGGACATCGCCAACTGGCCCCACCCCCTCTTCGGCCGCCGCCTGCGCGTCGAGCACTGGAGCAACGCCTCGGCCCAGGCCCGGCACGCGGTCGGCACCTGGGCCGCGGACCGGGAGGGCGGCCCCCACCGGGAGTTCGCCGACATCCCCTACTTCTGGTCCGACCAGTACGGGCTGAAGTACCAGATGCTCGGCCACGCCCGCGGACACGACGAGGTCCGCGTCGACACCGCCGGACCCGGCGGCCACCCGTTCGTCACCTACTACCGCGAGGGCCGCCTCGTCGCCGCCGCCGGGGTCAACGCCACCCGCGCGGTGATGGGGATGCGCGCCGCGATCCAGACCGGGGCCGGCCCCGGACCCCTGCCGGCCGGCACCGCACCACGGAGGGAGACGGCATGAACGACGACACGGAACTGTTCCGCTCCGTGCGCGACAGCATGTGGAGGCTGCTGAGCGACCGCTACCGCACCAACCGCCGCGCACGCGGCACCCAGAGCGAGGACGAGTACCTCCACGAGCGGCCCTTCTGGCCCGAGTTCACCTTCGACGACGTGGCGCACGAGGTCCAGGACGGCACCGACATGCTCCTGGTCACCTTCCACGCGAGCGACGACCCCCGTACCCCGCTCGGGTTCCGGATCGCCCTGGTCAAGGCCATGGAGGAGTGGTCCCGCAGGGTCGGCGGCCGCGACCCCCGGCAGCACCCCGAGATGTTCGCCGCCGAACTGATCTGGTTCATGGTCTGCTTCATCGGCGTCGCCGAACTCGACACCGGCGCCACCGGGCCGGGCCCGCGCTGGATCAACGACGGCTCCGAGATCTTCGGCAAGCTCAGGAACAACCCCAACATGGACGCCTTCGCGTCCCACCACTGACCCGCCGCGCCCCGGCACCCCCGCACCCACCGCTGGAGCACCGCCTCCCGGCCCCCGCCCACCGAAAGGCCCCGACCCATGGCAGTCGTCGACATCGACCACCCCCAGGACGGCGTCGCGATCATCCGGCTCAACCGGCCGGAGGTCCGCAACGCGCTGAACACCGAGGTACGCGAACTCCTCGCCGCCGCCGTCGAGTCGCTCAACGCCGACGACAGTGTCGGCGCGATCGTCCTCACCGGCGGCGACAGCGTCTTCGCCGTCGGCGCGGACCTCGCCGAACAGGCCGACCGCGACGTCGTCGGCGCCATCCGCGCCTACACCCACCACGCCTTCTGGTACAGCGGCAAGCCCGTCATCGCCGCCGTGAACGGCGACGCCTTCGGCGGCGGCAACGAGTTCATCCTCCAGTGCGACTTCGTGGTCGCCTCCGAATCGGCCCGCTTCGCCCAGACCGAGGTCACCATCGGCCTGGTCCCCGGCGGCGGCGCGACCCAGCGCCTGCCCCGCGCCATCGGACGGCAGAACGCCCTGTACGCCCTGCTCACCGGCCTGCCCCTGTCGGCCCGGGACGCCCACCGCCTCGGCTACGTCTCCGAGGTCGTCGAAGGGGACGCCGTCGAACGGGCGGTGGAGCTGGCCGCGCTGATCGCCTCCCGCCCGAGGCTCGCCGTACGCCAGATCAAGGAGGTCGTACGCCTCGGCCTCGACACCTCCACCGAGGCGGGCATCGCCCTGGAACGCCGCGGCTACCAGCTCATGTTCGGCACCCGGGACCTGCGCGAGGGCTTCGCGTCCGTCAAGGAGGGCCGCGCGCCCCGGTTCACGGGCGACTGACCCCTTCCGGGGCCCGTGCCTTCGACGGGCCGTCCGGTCGCGGGGTGATTCCGTCCGGCCGGTGACCACGGATGAGACCGGGACCGGACCGAGCCGCTGACGTCGGCCGGTCCGGTCCGCGGTTTCGGCGATGGACCGGTCACCGCCTGCCTCTGGAGGTCCTCGCGCGGAGGTGTCGCGGCGGCCGGCCCCGGCGGAACCGCCGGGCGGGCCCGGCCCCTTCCGGACCGCTTACGACAGTCATCGGGCGGGCCGTGGACAGCACCCGGGCGTGCCCCCTGCCGCCGGAACTCGGCGGCTCCGCGCACCACCGGCCGCGACGCACCGGCCCCGGGGCGTGGGCCCTGGCCCACCGGCTTCGGATCATGCCGTCGGGGCCGGGCCACGGCTTCGGCCCGGCCCCGACGGCCGGCCCCGGCCAAAACGTGTTGCCGGTGCCGCCGGGGTGCTGCCAAGATCACTGGGTGACTGAGCAGCCCCGGCGGAGCGCCCCGCGCGTACGCCCCCTCGCCGACGCCGACGTCCCCACCGCGGTCGACACCCTCGCCCGTGCCTTCGCCGGAGAGCCCTTCATCCGCCACGTCATCGCCGCGGACGACCACGAGGAACGGGTCCGCCGGTACCAGGAGCTGTGCCTGACCCGGATCGGCATGGTGTACGGCCGGGTCTGGGTCGCCGACGGGGGCCGCGCCGTGGCCGCCTGGGCCGTGCCCGGCGAGGACCCCTCGCCCGCGTTCGCCGAGCTCGCCCCGGTCCTCGCCGGTCTCAGCGGCGACCGGGCCGCCGCGGCCGGGGCCGCGGAGGAGGCCCTCGCCCCGTACCGCCCCCAGGAGCCGGGATGGTTCCTCAACACCGTGGCGACCGCGCCCGAGGCCCAGGGCCAGGGGCTGGGCGCCGCGGTGCTGGCCCCCGGCCTCCAGGAGGCCGCGGGTGCCGGGTACCCGGCCTTCCTGGAGACATCCGGTGAGGCGAACCTCCGCTTCTACGAGCGCCTCGGTTTCACCGTCACGGCCGACGTCCCGCTCCCCGACGGCGGCCCCCGCACATGGTGCATGCGCAGGGACCCGAGCTGATCCTCCGACGCCCCGGCCCCCTCGTCCCTCCCGCTCCGCTCGGCCCGATGCGCGGCACCGCGGGGGAGGGGAGAGCGCCGGGGCGTCGTGTTCCGTGACGGCGACGGTGTCCTCCTCGCCGGGGGTGCGTGGGCACTCGTGGGAGGTGTTCCCTCGCTGAGCGTGCCCCCGTCGTCCACGTGTGCCCCCGGTGCGGTGTGCGTCATGGGCGGCGCGGCGGGTTGATGAAGAACGCGTGCGCTGAGGTGTCCGCAAGGGGCGCACACCTCTGACGGTGTGCCCGGCGCGGGTGGTGACGTGCCGTGGAGCGCGGCTGTCACCCTCCTGCACCGTCGGCACGGTCGCCCCGGGGGTCTTCGCTCTCATCCGTACGGGTGCGAGCCGCTCCGCCCCCTGCCGTCCGGGTCCGCCTCCGGGCCCGGCCCGTTCCGTCAGGCCGCGTTGCCCCTCGGCCGCCAATGCCGGCACGCCCGCCCGTGCTCGGCCCCGGCCGTCGCCGCCCAGGCGTCGCAACACCACCCCGCCAGCGCGACGGCCACCACGGCGTCACTCGCATCAGTCACGCCACGGCCCCCACTCCGCTCCCGTACGACCTCGCGCCGCAGCGCGTCCTCCAGCATCCCCTCCCGCACCACAGCGACCATCACCAACCCCGAACCGGCGACGAACACCCCGCACACCCCCAACGCCCCGTTCCGCGCCGACATCACGGCGCACCAGGCAAGCCACCCGAACAGCACTCCGTACCCCACATACAGAGCCCGGTGGATATATCTCATAACAAACGCACCATTCCGTAAGGGTCGCGACATGTCGCGCACCAACGCGCCACACCTCCACGCGTCGCTCCCCGTACGTGTCCTTCAGGGCCGCGTGAGCCGGGGCGGGCGGCGGATCACCTGGGAAGGGAGCTTTGTCTGCGGGTGGTTGTGGGTTGGTTTTGTGTGGTGGGTTGGGGTGTGGGTGGGTGATTTATCGTTTCTTCGATTTGGGGGTGGGGGTGGTTGGCGGGGTGGTGAGGGGTGTGTAGGGGGCGGGTTGGCGGTTCTGGTTGTCCTGGCCGTCGTGGTCGCTTTGGCCGTTCTGGGTGGTGCGGTTGTTGTTGTTTTGGTTGTTGTTGTTTGGGGGGCATGTGTGGGGGTGGTGGGGGCGGTTGCAGGGGTGGCAGGGTCTGCCGTTGCCGTTGCCGTTGCCGTTGCCGTTGCCGGGGGGTCTGCATTCGCCGGTTGGTGTCGGTGTCGGTGTGGGGGTGGGTCCCTGGGTGGGTGTGGGTGTGGGTGTGAGGGTCGGTTCCGGTGTGGGCGTCGGTGTGGGTGTGGGCGTCGGCGTCGGTTCCGGTGTGGGTGTGGGTTCTGGGGTGGGTGTTGGCGTCAGCCCTGGTGTCGGCGTCGGTTCCGGCGTGGGTGTGGGCTCCGGTGTCGGCGTCGGTTCGGGTGTGGGGGTTGGGGTGGG
>NZ_JBVKAT010000021.1:0-127361 GCF_055598485.1 Streptomyces sp. NPDC107521 | reverse complement strand
ACCGGCACCACCGGCGGCACCACCACCGACACCACCCCGGCGACCACCGGCTCCTCCGGCGCGGCCTCCAGGATCACATGCGCGTTCGTACCGCTCACACCGAACGAGGAGACGCCGGCCCGGCGCGGCCGCTCACCGCCCGGCCACTCCACCGCCTCGGTCAGCAGCTCGATGTCACCGGCGGTCCAGTCGACGTGCGGGGACGGCTCGTCCACGTTGAGCGTCTGCGGCAGGACACCGTTCCGCATCGCCATGACCATCTTGATCACGCCCGCGACACCGGCCGCGGCGGAGGTGTGACCGATGTTCGACTTGATGGAGCCCAGCCGCAGCGGGCCGTTCACCCGCTCCTGCCCGTACGTCGCCAGCAGCGCCTGCGCCTCGATCGGGTCACCCAGCCGCGTCCCCGTGCCGTGCCCCTCAACGGCGTCCACGTCGGCGGCCGTCAGACCCGCGTTGGCGAGCGCCTGCCGGATCACCCGCTCCTGCGACGGACCGTTCGGCGCCGTCAGACCATTGCTCGCACCGTCCTGGTTCACCGCACTGCCCCGGATCACCGCCAGCACACGGTGACCGTTGCGGCGCGCGTCCGACAACCGCTCGACCACGAGCAGCCCCAGACCGTCCGAGAAACCGGTACCGTCCGCACCCGCCGCATACGACTTGCAGCGACCGTCCGGAGCAAGACCCCGCTGACGGCTGAACTCCTGCAACAGAAACGGACCCGACATCACCGTCACACCACCGACCAGGGCAAGCGAACACTCCCCCGACCGCAACGCCTGCGCCGCGAGATGCACCGCCACCAACGACGACGAACACGCCGTGTCCACCGTCACCGCCGGACCCTCGAACCCCAGGCTGTACGCCACCCGGCCCGACACCACACTCGACGTCGTCCCCGTCAGGCGCAGCCCCTCGGCGTCGGCGGGCATGGCCCCGGCGTACTCGGGGGAAGTGCCGTAGTCCATCGGCATGACACCGGCGAACACTCCGCTGTCGCTGCCGCGCAGCGCGGCCGGGTCGATCCCGGCGCTCTCCAGCGCCTCCCAGGCCGCCTCCAGCAGCAGCCGCTGCTGCGGGTCCATCGCCTTGGCCTCACGGGGGCTGATCCCGAAGAACCCGGCGTCGAAGTCGCCGACGCCCTCCAGGAAGCTGCCACCGCGCATGTAGATGGTGCCGGTGTGCTCGGGGTCCGGGTGGTAGAGCCGCTCCAGGTCCCAGCCCCGGTCGGTCGGCAGGCCGCCGACCGCGTCCCGGCCCTCGGCGACCAACCGCCAGAGATCCTGCGGACTCGCCACACCGCCCGGGTAGCGGCAGGCCATGCCGACGATCGCCAGCGGCTCGTCCGAGCCGGTGGTCCTCCCGGCGACCGGCGCCGCCGTCCGCTCCCGGCCCTCGATCTCGGACAGCAGCAGACGGGCCACGGCGCTGGTGGTCGGGTGGTCGAAGACGAGGGAGCCGGGGAGCCGCAGGCCGGTGACCTCCGTGAGCCGTTCGCTCAGCTCGACACCCGCGAGCGAGTCGAACCCGAGGTCCTTGAACGCCCGTTGCTCGTCGACCCGGTCTCCGGAGGAGTGTCCGAGGACACCGGCGACCTCGTCCCGCACCAGTTCCAGCACGGCGCGCTCACGTGCGCCGTCCTCGACTCCCGCCAGCCGCTCGGCCAGCGGCGAACCCGCGCCCGGACCCGCCGGCGCCTTCTGAGCCTCCGTCGCCCCGGCATCCCAGGACGGAGCCGGGCCGGCCGGCCGCTCCACGGCGCCTCCCCCGGGCGCCAGCCAGTAGCGCTCGCGCTGGAAGGCGTAGGTCGGCAGGTCGACGCGCCGGACACCGGTACCGGCGTAGAACGCAGCCCAGTCGACCGGAACACCGGCGCAGTGGGCCTGCCCCAGGAACGAGGCGAACGCCTCAACCTCCGAAGTACGCGCCCGCAGCGTCGGGACGAAGACCGCCCGGTCCTCGTCGAGGATCTGCCGGGCCATCGCCGTCAGCACGGCGTCCGGGCCCACCTCGACAAACCGGGTCACGCCCTCAGCGGCGAGGGTGGCGACGCCGTCCGCGAAACGGACCGCCTCACGGACATGGTTCACCCAGTAGGAAGGATCGGCCAGTTCCTCGGAGACCAGGCCACCGGTCAGGTTGGACACCACCGCGATCCGAGGCTGCTCGAAGGCCAGCCCCTCGGCCACGGCCCGGAACTCGTCGAGCATCGGCTCCATCAACGGCGAATGGAACGCATGACTCACCCGCAGACGCGTCGTCTTACGGTCCGCCCACACCGGCAGCCACTCGTCCAACGCCGCCAGCTCACCCGAAACCACAACAGCCAGCGGCCCATTCACCGCCGCGACAGACAGACGGCCCTCGAAGCCCTCCAGGGAGGCGAGAACCTCGGCCTCGGCCGCCCGGACGGCCACCATGCCGCCGCCCTCCGGCAGCGCACCCATCAACCGGCCACGAGCCGCCACCAGCCTCGCCGCATCCGCCAACGACAGAACACCCGCCACATGAGCACACGCCAGCTCACCCACCGAGTGACCCACCACCACATCCGGCGTCACACCCAGCGACTCCAGCAGACGGAACAACGCCACCTCGACCGCGAACAACGCGGCCTGAGTGAACTCCGTCCGATCCAGCAGCCCGGCCTCAGCCGAACCCTCCGCCGCGAACAACAACTCCCTCAGCGAACGACCCAGCAACGGATCGAGATGACCGCACACCTCGTCCAACGCCACCCCGAACACCGGATAGGCCACCGCAAGACCGGCACCCATCCCCGCACGCTGCGCACCCTGCCCCGTGAACAGGAAACCCGTCTTCCCACCGACAACCGCCCGCGCGGAAACCGAACCGTCCACCACCCGCTCAAGCGCGGCAACCAGCTCATCACGACCCGACGCCACCACCGCCGCCCGACGCTCGAACTGCGCCCGCGAGGTCACGCCCGAGAACGCCACGTCGGCCACGGTCAGTTCAGGCTGGGACAGCAGGCGCGCCCGCAGCCGCTCCGCCTGACCCGCCAACGCCTCCGGACTCTTCGCCGACACCACCACCGGCACCACCGCAGGGGGCTCCCCCGCAACGGCCTCCGCCACCGGCCCGGCAGCCGGGGCGGCGGTGAGGACCACGTGGCAGCAACTGCCGCCGATGCCCAGGGAGGTGACGCCCGCGGTGACCGCTCCTCCGCCCGTGGCGGGCCACGGCTCGTTCTCGGTGACGACGCGCAGGCCCAGCTCCCCCAGCGGTATACGGGGGTTGGGCCGGGAGAAGTGGAGGCTGGGGACGAGTTCGCGGCGGTCCACGCAGAGCGCGGCCTTGATCAGACCGGCGATGCCGGCGGCGCCCTCCAGGTGACCGATGTTGGTCTTGACCGAACCGACCGCGAGCGGCCCGGCGGTGTCCCGCGAGGCTCCGAAGACGGCGCCGAGGGCCTGTGCCTCGACGGGGTCGCCCACCCGGGTCCCGGTGCCGTGCAGTTCGACGTACTGCACCTGGGACGGGTCGGTCCCGGCGTTCGCCAGGGCCTCGGAGATGGTGCGGGCCTGGGTGTCGGCGCTCGGCACGGTCAGCCCGCCCTCACCGGAGCCGGTGCCGACGGCGCTGCCCCCGATGACGGCGTAGACGTGGTCGCCGTCCTCGACGGCGCGGGCCAGCGGCTTGAGGACGACGAGGCCGCCGCCCTCGCCGCGGACGTATCCGTTGGCCCGCTCGTCGAACACGTAGCCCGTGCCGTCCGGGGAGAGCGCGCCAGCCGAGTCGACGACCTCGCTGCTGAGCGGGGACACGTTGAGGTGGACGCCGCCCGCGAGGGCGATCTCGCTCTCGCCGCGGCGCAGGCTCTCGCACGCGAGGTGCACCGCGACCAGGGAGGAGGACTGGCCGGAGTCCACGGTCAGGCTCGGCCCGGACAGGCCCAGGCTGTAGGAGATCCGGTTGGCGACGATGGAGCGGCCCACGCCCGTCAGGGTGTGGCGGGTGACGCCCTCGGTCCCCGCCATGGCCACGAGGTCCGCGTAGTCGGACGCCATCACGCCGAGGAACACCCCGGCTCGCGGGGCGTCGGCGCCGGGAGCCGGGACGATGCCGGCGTCCTCCAGCCCCTCCCAGGCCAGCTCCAGGGCGAGCCGCTGCTGCGGATCGGCCTGCGCGGCCTCGCGCGGCGTCATCCCGAAGAACTCGGGATCGAACGCGTCCACGTCGTCGACGAATCCGCCCCGTTCGGGCCCGAACGGGCGGCCGACATCACGTGGCCGAATCGCGTCTATTCCCTCACTGAGCAGACCCCAGAGCCCTTCGCGGCCCACGGAACGCGGCATTCGAGCCGCGATTCCGACGATCGCGATCCGCTGAAGACATACCTCGGCCACGGCTTCCCCCGGTTATCCATGACAGCCCCCGTTGTCACATGCGAAAAGCCGGGAGATCAACTGCCTTAGGCGCCGCCCGAGCTCATGCGGTTGCAGACGCTAGCAGTCGAATTAGCCAGACCACCAACCATGTGACGTACATCACGCCCCATTGCCTTGAAGGCGCCATGCATACCCGCTAGTAGCTTGACCGGAAGGAATGCCTCGACCCTTTCCCCGCTGGTCAGGGCATTGCCTGTCGGCCATGCCCACGAAAGGAAGCGCACTTCACCCAAAGCGGGCACCGTACCCCAAGGAACACGCCCGCCGCACAGGAGAGGATGATGCCCGCATACGCCCACCCAATCGGACTTTTCGTCACCCCCTTCACGCCACGGAGAGGCACGATCAATGGATTTTCAGATTCCGGATTCCGGGCTTCCCCTCATCGACGAGCACCGGATCCTGGTCGCGGCACCGGTCCAGCAAACTTGGACATACCTCACTGAATGGGTCGTCGAGACCCGCCTCGGAGTCAGCCCCGGATTCGCCCGAATCGTGGGAACCAACCCGCTTCACACCACTGGAACACCGCCCGACCGGGGGTCCACATTCCCCGGTTTCGCCATCACGGAAAGCCTCCCGGGCACCCGGCTGACACTGACCGGCCGACACCACTTCTCCGCATATGAACTCAGCTTCGTCCTGTCCGAGCAGTCCGGCGGGACATCCCTCGGGGCGTGCTCGTACGGCATTTTCCCCGGATTGCCCGGTGCGGCCTATCGATTTCTGGTCATCAACGCCGGATTCCACCGCCACGCGGTGCGCCGTATGCTCCGGCAGATCTCCCGGAAAGCGGAGTGAGACCATCCGGCCCGAACGATCACAACCGAACAGGGGCATCCGAAAGAGAACAGACCTCCCCGCCCGCCCCGACCGCCTTCCTCACGGATACGCACAATGAACCGGACGGAGCACACGTACGACATCGCATCGATGTCTCAAAAGAGTTGGCCGAAAACAATCGAATAGCGACGAGCGGCGGACGGGAAGCGCGAATGACGCGGCCTCACAGGGCGCCGAGACCCCTCCGCCAAACCGCTCGGAGTCCAGCGCTCCCCCCTCTCGGACCAATCCGGTGAATTGTTCCGCGTCGGCCCCGGTTCACCCCCTGGGCACCGGAGGCCCCCCGCCCCACCTCTGATCCGCACCCCCGTCGGACTCCCGCACACCCGAGGGACGGCGGGAACCGCTGCCCTTGTGGTACCGGGGTGAACGGTGCCCGCTCCCCGCCCACCCCGGGACACCGGGGAGCCGGACGCCTTCCCGCTCCGGACGCACGAGCACAGGGTGCGGTCGACGCGGGCCCGACGCCGGACCACCCTCCACCGGCGGCGCTCCCCGTCGCGGCGCGCGCCGCCCCGACCGCCGGGACGGACGGACACGGCGCTCCCGGTGCTGCCGGGCGGTCTGGTGGCACTGCCACTTCCGGGCCGAGCGACCCCCGTCGCCCGCGCCGAGCCCGAACACCCCCGTCCGGAGTCGCCGTTGGAGCCCGGGTGGGTCGCCGGTTCGGAGATCACCCGTTGGGGTGGCACCGGCCGAGACGGACGCCGTGGAGCGCGGGCCGTCGCCCGGCCGATCGGCTCGGCCACCGGGCGGCTCGCGCAGCGCCATCAGCACCACCGCGCCGAGGAGGGGTGCTCCGTCACGGCGGGCATGCTCATGGGGATACGCCGCCACCCGGGGGCGGCCCATCGGGCGCGGGTCGAGTCCGGCCCGACGGCCGGCACTGCTGCGGCTCCGCGACCGCGTCGACCGCCCCACCCCACCCCCTCTCCCTCCTCCCTTCCCTCCACGGGCCCTCTCCCCCCCTTCCCGGATGCATTCCGGAACGCGTCGGCCGAGGCCGTGAAGGTCGACGGCACCCATGACGGCGACTGGTGGACCGTCCCGGTCACCGTCCGCACCGCTGGAGGGCTTCTCCTGACGATCCGTCGACCGGGGCGTCCGGAGGGACCGGCCGAGTTCGGACCCGGCTCGACCGTACGGATCGCGGTCGGCCCCGGTCCCACTCCCGGCCCCGCTCCCGGCGCGCGGGCCACCTGCGCGATCGCCCCCGCACGATCTGATCACCGACACCCTCCCGAGGAGGCGCCCGGGAAGGCTCACTCACCACGGGCTCCGGGCAGGGCACCGCCGTCCGCCGCACCCCGTGAGGATCACCGGCTTCCGGCCCCTCCGACTCGCCCCCTTCCGCCCCCTTTCCCCCCAGTCCGATTGGTCTGTACCTTTGCTCAATAAATAAGCCGACCGGCGATAATTCCCCCCTTTCGTTAATACCACCGAGCACCCCCGAGCCCCGCTCACCTCCCGTTCTCCGCGACGCACACACCGTCACGGACATCCGGAATGCGGATGCCGGTCACCGGCCTACCGCCAAGTATTCCGCGCGCGGCTTTTCAAGCCCCACGCATGGCCTTATGCTCAGCGGCGGAGATTGACGTCTTTCCGGCTCCGCCTGCCCACTGACGGGAATTTCGACTTGACCGCGTACAGGCAATTAGGCGGACGCTCGGGCGGCTGACCCGGCCGGCCCGCCCCTCCGCCACCCGGCCCGGGGCACCCACGCCTGACCGTGATCCGCCGTCCCCGCGACGCCCGCACCTCGCGATCCCGGCCGCCCCAGCGGACGGAGCGGGACGTCACCGCAGGTCAACGATGGGTGACAGCGATCGGAGCACCGCACCCCGCGGCGGGCCCATCGACCGGGCGACCGGCCGGGCACTCTCCGTCACCGAGGGGCCGACGCGCCACGGACCCCCGCGCCCCACCCTCTCCGCCCTCCTCCGACCCCTCGCCGGGGCCCGGGCACCGCCTCCGGAGCGGTCGGCTCCGGGCGACGGGGAGGCGTTTTCCGTTTCCGCATCGGGCACCGGAACCTTCAATTTCGAACTAATTTCGGGACGTGTATGCTCTGCCTCGCCCGGCCGCCGCGAAAAGTTCCGGCCATTCCTTCGCGCTGCTCCGCCGAGCCGTTTTCCGGACCGAGAACGAATACCGGAACACGAGAAATAATATTGCAGGAGGTCTGCCTAAATGCCCCAGCACGAGAGCCTGGTGGCCCTGCTGCGCGAGCGGGCCGCCGAGCACGGCGACCGGCCCGCGGTCGGGTTCAGCACCGATCCGGCCGACCCCGCCGCGTACGAGGAGACGACCTACGGGGGGCTGGACGAGACCGCCCGCCGCACGGCCGCCCTGCTCCAGCGCGCGGGAGTGGCCGAGGGCGACCGGGTGCTGCTGCTCCATCCGCCGGGCCTCGGCTTCCCAGGGGGTTTCACCGGCTGCCTCTACGCCGGGGTGATCGCCGTGCCCGCCCCGATGCCCGACGGCTACCGGCGTCAGCGGGACCGGCTGGCCAGAATCGCCCGCGACGCCCGGGTGAGCGCGGTGCTCACCGACTCCGCGACGGCCGGGGCGGTCACCGACTGGGCCCGGGAGTGCGGTCTGGCGGACCTTCCCGTGCTGACCGTGGACGGCGGCTCCCCGCCGCCCGCCGAGGAGTGGCGCGAGCCGCGGATCGGACCGCGCACCGTCGCCTTCCTCCAGTACACCTCCGGGTCGACCAGCGACCCGAAGGGCGTGGTCGTCGACCACGGCAACGTCCTCGCCAACGCCGAGGCGTTCTGCGGCACGGTCGACGTCCGGCAGGAGACGCGCTGGGGCGGCTGGCTGCCGATGTACCACGACTTCGGGCTGATCGGGCTCCTGATCACACCACTGACGCTGGGCAGCACCATCGTGCTGATGTCCCCGGCGACCTTCCTCAAACGCCCGCACCTGTGGCTGCGGTTGATGGACGCCTACGACCTCCAGGTGTCCCCGGCCCCGGACTTCGCCTACGACCTGTGCACCCAGCGGATCACCGACGCCCAGCTCGCGGGCATCGACCTGTCCCGGTGGACCCACGCGATGAACGGCTCCGAGCCGGTCCGCGCCCGGACCCTGACCGCCTTCGCGGAGCGCTTCGCCGCCGCCGGCCTCGACGCCGGCGCCCCGACGCCCGGCTACGGCATGGCGGAGGCCACCCTGTGCGTCTCCGGATCGCGCTCCCACCTGCCGCCCGTGATCACCGAGGTCGACGCCGAGGCCCTGGCCAAGGACGAGTTCCGCCCCGTCGGCCCCGACACACCTTCCGACACGGTCCGTTCGCTGGTCAGCAGCGGCCGCCTCTGCCCCGGCGTGGAGGTCTTGGCGGTGGACCCCGACGACGGCCGGGTGCTGCCGGAGGGGACCGTCGGCGAACTCTGGGTGCGGGGTCCGAGCGTGGCCCGGGGCTACTGGGAGGACGAGGAGCGGACCGCGCTGGCCTTCGGCGCCGTCACAGCCGACGGCGACGGGGGCTGGCTACGCACCGGGGACCGGGGGCTGCTGGCCGACGGCGAGCTGTACGTCACCGGACGGATCAAGGAACTCCTGATCCTCAACGGCCGCAACCTCTACCCGCACGATCTGGAGGCCGCCGTCCGCGCCACCCATCCGGCGCTGGAGCGCACCGCCACCGCCGTGTTCACCGTGCCGTCCGCCGGGGACCAGCTGACGGTGGTGCAGGAGGCCCGCCCGGCCCAGCTCGGCGCCACCACCCCGGAGGAGCTGATCGCCCGGATCGTCCGGGAGCTGGGCGGCGGGTTCGGTGTCGCGGTGCCCAGTGTCGTCCTGGTGCGGCCGGGTGACGTGCAGCGGACCACCAGTGGCAAGATCCAGCGCGGTCTGACCCGGGAGCTGCTGCTCGACGGCGAACTGCGGGTGCTGCACCAGCGGGTGAGCCCCGCGCTGGAGCGGGCCCGCGCCGCGCGCGCCGGAGCCGGGGAGGCCCGGTGAGCGCGCTGACCGTCGCCGGGCTGGAGCGGGCGCTCGGGGACCCGTCCGACCCCGGGACACCCTTCTCGTACGCCCGTTGCGCGGAGCTCGACCGGGCCGAGGAGTTCCCCGAGGCGATCTGCGCCGAGCTGGACCGGCTCGGCCTGCCCCGGCACTACGTACCCGAGGAGTTCGGCGGCGCGCTCACCGGCCTGGAGGAACTGGCCGGCCTGATCCGGGTCGTCGCCGGGCGCGACCTCACGGTGGCGATCGGGCACGCCAAGAGCTATCTCGGCGCGGCCTGCGTCTGGACCGCCGGGAGCCCGGAGCAGGCCCGTGCCCTGGCCGCACGGCTGATCGCCGGGGCTCCGGTCTCCTGGGGGCTGACCGAGCGGGCCCACGGCAGCGATCTGATGGCCACCGAGGTGACGGCCGAGCCCCACCCCTCGGGCGGCTACCGGCTCACCGGCGAGAAGTGGCTGATCAACAACGCCACGCGGGGCGAGCTGATCTGCGTGCTGGCCCGCACCGACCCGGCGGGCGGTCCGCGCGCCCACAGCCTCTTCCTGGTCGACAAGCGGCGGCTGGAGCCGGGCCGGTACCGCCTGCTGCCCAAGCAGCGCACCCACGGCATCCGGGGCGCCGACATCAGCGGCATCGCCTTCGACGGGGCGCGGATACCGGACGACGCCCTCGTCGGCGAGGCCGGGCGCGGTGCCGAGACGGTGCTGAGGACGCTCCAGCTCACCCGCACCGTCTGCACCGCGCTCTCGCTGGGCGCCGCCGACCACGCGCTGCGCCAGGCGGTCGCCTTCACCTCGGGCCGCGAGCTGTACGGCAGCCGTCTGATCCGCTTCCCGCACGTGCGGCGCACCCTCGGCCGGGCCCATGCCACGCTGCTGGCCTGCGAGGCGGTGAGCCTGGTCGCGAACCGCTCGGCCGGTGCCCTGCCCGGGGAGCAGAGCGTCGCCTCCAGCGTGGTGAAGTCCTTGGTGCCGGAGCGGGTGGACGCGCTCGTCGCGGACTGCGGTGAGCTCCTCGGCGGCCGGGCCTTCCTGACCGGACTGTACGAGCACGGCTCCTTCCAGAAGCTGGCCCGGGACCACCGGGTGGTGGGCATCTTCGACGGGAACCAGGCGGTCAACCGCAACGCGCTGGTCAACCAGTTCCCGGTGCTGGCCCGCCGCTACCGGGAAGGCCGGGTGGACGCGGCCGGGCTGGCGCGGGCGGTCGGCCCCGGCCCGGCAGCGCCGCCGACCGACCCCGGGCGGCTGGAGCTGGTCTCCCGGGGCGGTTCGAGCCTCGTGCAGAGCGTGCCGTCCGCCGTCGCCGCGCTGCGCGAGCAGCCGGGGACCGATCCCCGGCTGCTCGCCCTGGCCGGGCGGCTGGCCGCGCGCTGCGACGCGCTCCACGGTGAGCTGGCCGCGCTGCGGCCCTCGCCCGTCGCCTCCGTACGGGCCTTCGGGCTGGCCGAGGAGTACGAGGAGTGCTTCGCCGGGGCCGCCGTGCTGCACCTGTGGCTGGCGGGCGGCGGCGCCCCGGCCCGGCCGGAGCTGTGGCGGGACGGGCTCTGGGCCAGGGCCGCGCTCGCGGTGCTCCTGGCCGGGGCATCCCCGGAGCGGGACGGCGGGGCGGAGGGCGACAACGCCGAGTTCGACGCCCTGTTCGACACGCTGGAGGCGGTGGGCGCCACCGCCCCGCCGGAGCCGGCGCGGACCGGAGGGGAGACCCGGTGAACGGGACGACGGCGGCGGCCGCACGCACCGGGGCGGAGGAGCTGGAACGGCGCTTCGGGGACCCCTGGGACCCGGCCAACCCGGTCGGTCACGCCGCGACCGTCGCGGCGGACGAGCGGGACGAGGTGGTGGCCGACGCCGAGCGTCTGCTCGACTCCTACGGGCTGGGTGCCGAGTTCGTCCCCGTCGGGCTGGGCGGCCGCCTCGACCGGCTGGACCGGCTGGTCGAGGTGATGCGCGCGGTGTTCCGGCGCGATCCGGCGCTCGGTCTCGGGTACGGGGCGTCCTCGTTCATCGCGGCGGTCAACGTCTGGTCCTCGGGCAGTGAGGAGCAGCGGCGGCGCCTGGCCGGGCTCCTGCTGGACGGCGGCCGGGTGGCCACCCTCTACCACGAGCTGGAGCACGGGAACGACCTGGCCGGGGCGGAGTTCGCGGCCCGGCCCCGGGCGGACGGCACCCTGCGGCTGCACGGCCGCAAGGAGGTGGTCAGCAACGTCGAGCGGGCCGAGGCGATGGTGATCTTCTCCCGGACCTCGGACCGTCCCGGTTCCCGCAGCCACTCGCAGCTGCTGGTGGAGAAGAAGGACCTGCCGGCCGACCGCTTCCGGTACCGTCCGCGCTTCCCCAGCGCGGGGATGCGCGGGGTGCTGCTCGGCGGCATCGAGTTCGACGACTGCCCGGTCGGCCCGGAGGCCGTGGTGGGGCGGCTCGGGCAGGGGGTGGAGAGCGCGTTCCGCTCGTTCCAGATCACCCGGAGCGTGCTGCCCGCGATGGCCACCACGATCCTGGACACGGGGCTGCGGACCACCCTGCGCTTCGTCCGCTCCCGGCGGCTCTACGGCGGGCACGCGAGCGATCTGCCGCTGGTCCGCCAGACCCTCGCCGAGGCGTTCACCGATCTGCTGGTGTGCGACGCCGTGTCCACCACCGGGGCCCGCGCGGTGCATCTCCTGCCCGGTGCGACCGCCCTGTACTCGTCCGCCGTGAAGTTCCTGGTGTCCAAGCGGCTGATGGACGCCATGGACCGGCTCTCGGTGGTGCTCGGCGCCCACTTCTACCTGCGTGAGGGCGAGTTCGCCGTCTTCCAGAAGCAGTTGCGGGATCTCCAGGTGGTCGGCTTCGGGCATGCCGCCCGGGTCGCCTGTCTGGCCTCGGTGCTGCCCCAGCTGCCGGGCGCGGCGCGCCGGGCGGCCGGGACGGGGGCGACGCCCGCGCTGCTGTCGCGGATCGGGGCGCCGCTGCCGCCGCTGGACTTCGGCCGGATCACCCTCGCGGCCACCGGGCCGGACGAGCTGGCCGCCGTGCCCGCGCGGATGGCCGGGGAACTGGCCGGGGACGCGGAGTGCCGCGAACTGGGGCGTCTGGCGGGGCTGTTCGCCGCGGAGGCGGAACGCGTACGGGCCGACGCGCTGGCGCTGGCCCCCCGGGACCTGGCGGTCGGCGGCCCGGCCGACGCGCTGGAGGTCCCCGCCCGCTACGCGGCGGTGCTGGCCGCCGCCTGCTGCCTGACCACCTGGCGGGACAACCGCGAGGGCGGCGACCCGTTCCTGGCCGACCCGCTGTGGGCCGAGGCCGCCCTCACCCGGCTGCTCGGCCGGACCGGCCGCGGCGGGCGGCTCCCGCCGGGGCGGGCCGAGCCCATGTTCCGCGCCCTGCTCGCCCGGGACGACGCCCGGCGCGGCTTCGACCTCGCCGGGCGGCACCTGCCCGGCTGACCCGCCCGCTCCCCCGTACGCCCCACCGGACCACGATCCTGGAGAACGCCTTGCCCGCCACCGACCGCCACACCGAACTGCGGGAGTGGATAGCCCACCGGGTCGCCTCCTACCTGGAGTGCGCCCCGGAGGAGATCGACCCCGGGATCCCGCTCAGCGACTACGGGCTGGGCTCCGTCTACGCCTTCGTGCTCTGCGGCGACCTGGAGGACCACCTCGGCTTCCCCATCGACCCCACGGTCGTCTGGGACTACCAGAGCGTCGAGGAGCTGTCGGCCCATCTGGCCGGTGTGGCCGCGGAGCACCGCGCGGACCCGCCCCGGGGCACGCCGTGACCGCGCTGCGGGCCGTGTCGGCCCACCTCCCCTCCCAAAGCGTGCCGGTGGCCGACCTCCAGGAGGAACTGGACCTCTCCGACGACCAGCTCCGGGTGATGCGCCGGGTGTTCGGGCTCTCACAGGTGCTGCGCGAGCCCGAGGGCACGGTGGCCGACCTGATGCTCGCCACCGCCCGGGGAATGGCGGCCCTGCGGGGGCGCGAGCATCTGGTGCGCTATGTCGTCCAGGCCCGCACCATGCCGGCCGTGGCGCCCTACCCGGTCAATCCGCTGCACGAGGTGCGCGACGCGCTCGGCCTGGGCCACGCCCAGGTGTTCAGCGTCTTCCAGCACGCCTGCGCCTCCGGTCTGCTCGCGGTGGACCTGTGCGGCAAGCTGCTGGCCTCCGACGGTGACCCGGACGCGCTGGCCCTCGTGCTGACCGGGGAGAAGACCTTCACCCCGGCCGCGCGGACGGTGCCCGGCACCGCCGTCAACGGCGAGGCGTCGGCCGCGGTCCTGGTCGGTGTCGGCGGGGACCGCGACCGGGTGCTCGGCTACGCGACCCGCACCCACGGACGGTTCAACGCCGCCCTCTCGCTGACCCCCGAGGTGGCCGCGCAGTTCCAGCAGGCGTACCCCGCCGCCCTGGCCGAGGTGCTGCTCGCCGCCGCCGAGCGGGCCGGGACGGCCCTCGGCGACCTGGCGCTGATCCTGCCGCACAACGTCAACCGGGTCTCCTGGGTGCGGCTCTGCCGGGACCTCGGCGTCCCGCTGGACAAGGTGCTGCTGGACAACGTGCCCGTCACCGGGCACTGCTTCTGCGCGGATCCCTTCCTCAACTACCGCACCGCCGCCGACCGGGGACTGCTGCGCTCCGGCGACCGCTATCTGATGGCGGCGGTCGGCCTCGGCGCGACCTTCTCCGCCATGGTGCTCGAACACTGACCACCGGACCCGGCGGCACCGGCCACCGGACCCGACAGAAAGGAGCGGTCACCGCGATGCAGGACTTCATGGGCCGGCTGCGGACGGCGCTCACCGGCTCGCCCGACACCCCGCTCGTCCTCCTCGGCAACTTCGAGGTGGAGGACGAATGGGCCCGCGGCGAGCCCGGGCTGCCGCGGGTCGCCTTCACCGGGGGCAGCGCGGTCGTCCACCGCATGGACGAGTTCACGCTGCTGCTGGCCGGCAAGGGGGACCATGTCGTCCTCAAGGCGGCGCCCGACCCGGAACACCTGGGCTATCTGGAGGAACTGGGCCTGGACCTGCCCCGGGTGCACACCGTCTCCGGCGGCGACCCCCGGCAGACCGTCACCCGGGACGCCCTCGCGGACCCCGCCCTCCAGGAGGCGCTGCGCGCGCTCGGGCCCGGCGCCCGGATCGTCCCGCACGGCACCTCCGTCCTGGAGGAGGAGCTGTCCGCCCTGACCGGACTGCCCCTGGGCGGCCCGCCCGCCGCCCTCTGCAAGGCCGTCAACAGCAAGATCTACAGCCGGGGGGCGGCCGACGCCGCCGGGCTGCGCCAGGCCCCCGGCTGGACCTGCGGGAACCTCACCGAACTCGACGCCGCCCTCGACCGGGCCCGTGCCCTGCTGCGGTCCGGCCGGCGGGCCGTCGTCAAGGACGCCTTCGGCGTGTCCGGCAAGGGCATCAGCGTCCTCGACGACGAGCGCCGGCTCGACACGCTCCGGCGGATGATCGCCCGGCGCGCGGAGCGCTCCGGCGACGACCGGGTGGTGCTGGTGGTGGAGGAGTGGGTCGACAAGGCCGCCGACCTCAACTACCAGTTCACCGTGGGCCGGGACGGCTCGGTCCACTTCGACTTCGTCAAGGAGGCGATCACCGAGGGCGGCGTGCACAAGGGGCACCGCTTCCCGGCACGGCTGACCCCGCTCCAGCACGACGCCGTGCGGCACGCCGCCGAGGCACTGGGCGAACGGCTGGCCGCGGACGGGTACTTCGGCGTCGTCGGCGTCGACGCGATGACCGACCCGGGGGGCGGCGTCTACCCGGTCGTCGAGATCAACGCCCGGCACAACATGTCGACGTACCAGTCGCGGCTGCAGGAGGCATTCATCGGCCCCGGGCTGCACGCGCTGGCGCGGCACTACCCGGTCCGGCTGCGGACGCCGCTCGGCTTCGGGCGGCTGCGCGGCCTGCTGGGCGACCTGCTGTTCACCGGTTCCGGCGGCGGACTGCTGATCAACAACTTCGCGACCGTCAACGCGGCCGCCACCGGGGACGGCACCTCCTACGAGGGCAGGCTCCACGGCCTGCTGATCGGGGACTCCCCCCGGTTCCTGGACACCATCGACGAAGCGATCACGGCCCGGCTGGCCGCGCTCAGGGAAGAGGACGGTCATGACGGGTGAGTTCCGGATCCAGGGGCTGGGCGTCGGCCGGCTCGCCGAGGAGTACGGCACTCCGCTGTACCTGTACGACGGCGCGGTGCTGCGCGCGCAGTTCGACGGGCTGCGCTCGCGGCTGCACCCGGCGCTGGAGATGTTCCTCTCGCTGAAGGCCAACCCGAACGTCTCGGTCTGCGCCCTGCTCCGCTCGCTGGGCGCGCGGGCCGAGGTCTCCTCCATGGCCGAGCTGGTGACCGCGCTGCGGGCCGGGGTCCCGGCGCACGACATCATCTTCCTCGGTCCCGGCAAGAGCCGCGAGGAGATCGACGCCTGCCTCGCCGAGGGCGTCCTCGCCATCGTGGTGGAGTCCTTCGGCGAGCTGGAACTGGTCGACGCACTGGCGGCGGCACGGGGCGTGGTGGCGCCGGTGGCCCTGCGGGTCAACCCGACCTTCTCGGTCAAGGGCTCCGGTCTCACCATGGGCGGCAAGCCCCGCCAGTTCGGCATCGACGAGGAGCAGTTGCTCGCCGCCGGGGACCTGGCCGAACGGCACCCCCACGTACGGCTGATGGGGGTGCACGCCTATCTGGGCACCCGCATCCTGAGCGAGGACGTCATCGTCGAGAACTCGGCCCGCGTCCTCGACCTCGCGGAACGGGTCTCGGCCCGGCTGGGCTTCGCCCTCGAACTCGTCGACATCGGCGGGGGCCTGGGCGTCGGGTACTTCGAGAAGGAACGGGACCTGGACCCGGAGGTGCTGACCCGGGGTCTCAACCCCCTGGTCGAGAGCTTCACCCGGGCCCACCCGGGCACCCGGCTGCTGCTGGAGCTGGGCCGCTACCTGACCGCCCCGGCCGGCACCTACGTGGTCCGGGTCCGCTACGTGAAGACCTCGATGGGCGAGAACTTCGCCGTCGCCGACGGGGGAACCAACCACCACATGGCGGCCGTCGGCATCGGCTCCTTCGTCAAGCGCAACTTCCCGATGCGGCTCCTCAACCGCCTCGACGAGCCCGCCGACCAGCCGTGGGTGGTCACCGGTCCGCTCTGCACCCCCAACGACACCATCGGCAAGAACGTCATGCTGCCGCCCGTCCGGGTCGGCGACCTCATCGGCGTCGACCGCTCCGGTGCCTACGGGCCCACCGCCTCGCCGGTCTTCTTCCTGAGCCACGGCTACCCGGCGGAGGTCCTCGTGGACGGCGGCCGGGCCCATCTGGTCCGCGACCGCGACACCACCGACGACCTGCTGGGCCGCCAGCACCGCTACGACCCCCCGGCCGCCGAGGCCGGGACCCGCACCGAAGGGAACTGACCACCATGTCCGACCTCACCCGCGCCACCGTCGTCACCCGCATCAACGAGTCGCTCGGCCAGGTCCTCAAGCGCGACCTGGAGCCCGGCGACGACTCGCCCCGCCTCTTCGACGACCTCGGCCTGGACTCCACCAGCGTGCTGGAACTGCTGATGCGGCTGGAGGACGAACTGGGGATCGAGTTCGACACCGACTCGCTGGAGCAGCACCACTTCGACACCGTAGGCACCCTCGCCGACTACGTGATCGAGCAGGCCTGACCCATGTACCTGAGCGCCGCGGCCACCCTGGCCGCAGCCCCCGGGCCGGGCCCGGTCCGCCTGCCCCTGCGGGTGCGGGGGATCACGGCCCGGCGCTTCGGGCCCGGCCGGCGGTTCGTCCGCGGGGGCCCGGTCCCCTGGCTGGAGCACTACTTCGCCGACCTGTCCGAGATCCACGGCGTGGGGCTGCGCCCCGGTTTCCTGGACGGCACGACCCGCAACAGCTACGCCGAGATGGCCGCCGAAGTGGTGGGCACCCTAGGCCCGTTCGACGGCCCGGTCGACCTGCTGGCCACCGCCCACGCCGTCGAGGACTCCGACATGGAACGCTCGCCGACCGGCTACGTCTGCGAGCTGCTCCCGGGCGACCCGCTGCCGGTCGGGGTGAGCGACCAGGGCTCCGCGGCCCCGTTCACCGCACTGCGGCTGACCGGCGAGTACATCCGCTCCGGCGGCCCCGGCCGGGCGGTCCTGATCGCCCTCGACCAGTCCAGCCGCCCGTACACGGCACCCGTGCCGCCGGAGCGGGCGGCCACCGCCGACTGCGCGGTGGGGCTGCTGCTCACCGCCGACGAGGAGGCCGACACCCGCCTCGCCCAGTGGACCGGCGTACGACCGGAGGCGGTGGCGGGACTGCTGGCGGGGGCCCTCGCCGCGGAACCGGCCCCCGGGGTGCTGCTCGCCGGGGCCGGTGTGGACCCGGGCCGGGACCTCCCCGGTGCCGCCGGGGGCGCCGGGCGGCTGGTCACCACCGCCCGGGGACTGCCCTGCACCGGGGTGTGGGAGGAGCTCGCCCGTCTGGTGCCCGCCCCGGGCGGCGCGCCCGAGCGCGTGACCCTCGTCGAGTACGAGCGGGCGCTCGGCCACCTCTGCCTGTGCTCGGTGACCCTGCGTCCGCGAGAAGAGGAGACCGGCCGATGACCGCCGTCCGAGAGGAACCCGGCGACACGATCCGCCGTACCGCGCGCGAGCACGGGCTGGTGGCGGCGCTGACCGCGCTCCAGGCCGGGGTGGCGCCCGACGCGCTCCCGCTGGGCCCGGCGGGCCACGCCCTGCTGCCGGCGGGCCCCGCCGGGAGCGCGCGGGAGGTGCTGCGCGGCGGGCGCGCCGCCCCGCGCGACCGGGCCGCCGAGTCCGCGCCGCGGACCGTGCGGCTGCACGGCGAGGTGCTCGTCGCGCTGCGCCATCCGCTGCCACCCGGCCCGGACGAGCCGTGCGACCGATGGGTGCTGGGCCTGGCCCGGCTGCGGCTCGGCCTGTCCGAGGCCCTGCTCGACGACTGCGTCGAGTACCTGTCCGCCCGCACCTTCGGGGGCAGTCCGCTGCTGGTGCGGCAACTGGTCGGGGACGGCCTCGCCGAGGCCTTGACCGAACACCTTGAACTGCGTGGGCTGCTCGGCCCCGGGGCCCGGTTCACGGCCGGGGAGCTGACCGCCCTGCACCGCGCCGTGACCCGCGCCGACCGCGTCCTGCTGCGGCTGCTCGGCGGCCACGGCTTCCGGGCCGACGGCCCCGGCCAGAGCGCCCACGTCTCCGAACTGCTCGCGGACGTCTACGCCGCGGCCCCGGCCGGTAACGAGGTTGCCCCGTGACCCTGCTCGACGAACGGCTCCGCACCCTCAGGCACACCGCGCGGGAGTGGGCCGAGCAGATCCGCCCGCTGGCGCTCCCGCTGGAGGAGGACCCCGAGCGCGTCCGCGACCACCTGGACCTGCCGCTGTTCTCCTACCTGTCCCGCACCCCCGTCCCCCGCGAGTACCAGCCCGACCCGATCAGGGTCGACGGGGAGGCGTACTACGGCACCGGCGGGCTGGAGCGGGTGGTGTTCTGCGAGGAGATCGCCGCCGTCGACGCGGGGATGCTGCTGGCGGCGCCCGGCCCGTCGCTCTCCGGTGTCCTGGTCGCCCTGCTCGGGGACCGGGAGCAGCAGTCCTGGTTCTACGGGCGGCTGATGGAGCGTCCGTCGTGGACCTTCCTCGCCCTCACGGAGCCCGACCGGGGATCCGACGCGGCCTCGCTCACCACCGCCCTCACTCCCGGGGAGGAGGACGGTCCGCTGCTGCTCAACGGCGCCAAGCGGTTCATCGGCAACGCGGCGCGCAGCGACTTCGGCGTGGTCTTCGCCCGGACCCGGCCCGGCCCGCTCGGTGTGGTGGCGGCGCTCGTCGAGACCGGCCGGCCGGGCTTCGAGGCGGTGCCGTTCGAGACGGTCGGGCTGCGCGGCAACCAGATCTGCGAGGTCCGCCTCACCGATGTCGAGGTGCCCGCCGAGCGGGTCCTCGGCCGCCATCTGTCCCCCACCCGGCGCGGGCTGATGGGCGCCGTCCAGGGCTTCAACCGGCTGCGCCCCGGGGTCGCCGCCCTCGCCCTGGGCATCGCCCGCGGCGCGTACGAGTACGTCGTGGCGAACCGGCGGGCACCGCGCGCGCACGAGGCGGCGGCGCTGGAGCGCATGGCGCTGCGGATCGAGGGGGTGCGGCGGCTGGTGTACCGGGCCGGCGCGGCCGTCGACCTGGACGACCCGGGGCTGGGCGCCCTGGCCTCGGCCGCGAAGGCACGGGCCGCCCAACTGGCCGAGGAGGTCACCCTGGAGGCCCTGGAGTACTTCGGTCCCGGGGCCCGCCTGGAGCATCCGCTGCTGGACAAGTTCGCCCGGGACGCGCGCGGGGTGGAGTTCATGGAGGGCACCCGCAACATCCAGCGGCTCAACCTGTTCCAGGGGCTGTCCCAGGGGAAGATCGACCGTGACTGACCCGGCGGGGGCGGCCCGGGGCCCGGCCCGGTCCGTGCTGCGGATCGCCGTGCCGATGCTCCCCGCCGACGTCGTCGCCGTCCTCGTCCCCCTCGCCGTGCTCGCGCTCATGGGCCGGATGGACGGGGACGCGCACTACGTGCGGGCGCTGTTCATGCCGGTGCAGTTCCTGTTCCTCGCGCTCACGGCGGGCACCGGCGCGGGCAACCAGGTGGCCGCCGCCGTCGCGCACGGTGCCGGGGACCTCCGGGCGGCCGGGGCGGCGCTGCGCGCCAACGCCCGGCTGGCGGCTGGCGCGGGGGCGGCGTTCAGCGTGCTGCTGATCGTCCTGGCCCCGCTGCTGGGCGAGTTGATGGGCGTCTCCGGCGCCGCGCGGGACGACTTCACGGCGTTCCTGCGGGCCATCGCCCCGGCCTCGGCTCTGCTGCTGGGACCGGCGCTGACGGCGACCACCCTGCGCGGCTGCGGTCTCGCCCGGCAGGCGGCGGCGGTGACCCTGCTGGCGGCGCTGACGGAGGTCGGCGGGGTCGCGCTGCTCGGGATGGGCGCGGGTCTCGGGATCGACGGGGTGGCGCCGGCCGTCGCGCTGTCGGGGCTGGCCGGGACGGCGCTCGGCTGGGTGCTGCTGCGCCGGGCCGGGCTGCTCGGCCCGGCGGCCGGACGGCCGGGGCCGGTGCCCGTGCGGGCCGCGGCCCGGCGGCTGCTGGCCGTCGGCGTCCCGGTCGGCGCCTCCTACCTGGTGATCTGCGCCTCCAACCTGGCGCTGATGCGGATCCTGGCCCCGTTCGGCCCGTCGGTGCAGTCCGGCTACGCCAACGCGGCGACGCTGCAGACGCTGCTGATCATGCCGGGGCTGGTGCTCGGCTCGGCCACCGCCATCGTGCTGAACGGCCATCGCGGCGCGGGCCGCAGCCGGTCGCTGGGCCCCGCGCTGCACGCCGGGCTGCGCATCACGGCCGGGGCGTACACGGTGCTCGCCGCGGTCTCCTACGCCGGGCGGGACCAGTTCGCCGGGCTGATGTCCGCCGATCCTCGGATCGCCGCCGAGACCTCCCTCTACCTGGGCACGGTGGGGCTCAGTTATCTGCTGATGGGCCTGGTGCTGGCCGCGCTGACGGTCCTGGAACAGGTCGGCGGCGGGCCCGCGGCGCTGGCCATGAACGCCGTGTACTTCGTGGGCGCGGTGAGCGTCGGCGGGTGGCTGGCCGCCTCGTCGGGGCCCGTCGCCCTCTACCGGACCATCGCGGCCTTCAACGGGCTCGGGGTGGCGGCGGTGGTGGCGACCGTGCTGTTCGTCCGCCGGGTCGCCGCCCGGGAGGGGGCCGCCCCGGACGGGGACGCCCCCGGCGGGGTGGCGGCGGCCGGTGCGGCGGTCCCGGACCGGGGTCCCGTCGCCGGGGGTGGTACGGCGGGCCCCTGACCCGGCCCGGGGCGGCGGGCGCCCGGACACCCGGCCGGTGACGGCCGCCCCGCCACCCCCGCGCACGCTCCACGGGGCCACCGGCCGCGCCCCCGCGCGGCCCCTCCCGTACGACCCGCACCGCACACGGCACCCATGGCCCGCGCACCGGGCGGCGCACCCGATCCGCGTGCCCGCCCGATCCGCCCGCCCGCACGAGACCCACGGCCCGCACGGCCCACGGGTCCCCGGACCCGCACGACCGCGCGACGCACACCCGCACGACTCGCACCGAACGACCCGCACAGGGGGATGAGATGACGCACCCGACACCCGATCCCGTGAGGCACCGGATCGCCTTCCGCGGCGAACGCGCCGCCACCGGCCCGGCCACCTGGGGCCAGCGGCACATCTGGCGGGACATCGTGGCCATGCTGCCCGACACCGCGTTCTTCAACGTCGCCCAGGTGACCTTCGTCCCGCCGGGCGTCGGTCTCCCCGGCGTACTGGAGCAGTTGGCCGAACTGGTCGCCCGCCACGAGTCGCTGCGCACCCTGGCGGTGCCCGGAGCGGACGGGGCGCTGGAGCAACGGGTCCTCGCCGAGGGCGCATTCGATGCCGACGTTCTCGAACTGACCGGCGCCGAGCACGGCGCGGAGCTCCGCGTGCACTTCACCGAGGCCGCGCGGCGGCTGGAGTCCCGGGGCTTCGACACCACCGCCGACGTGCCCTTCCGCGCCCTGGTCGGCGTGCTGGACGGGGCGCCGCAGGCCGTCGTCCTGTGCCTGTCCCACTTCGCGGCCGACCTGACCGGAGTCCGGCTGCTGATCGCGGAGCTGGACGCGCTGCTGACCGCCCTCGCCGCGGGCACCGCCCCGCCGCCCCGTTCCCCGGCCCGCGAACCCCTGGAGCAGGCGGAGTTCGAGAACTCACCGGCGGGCCTCCGCATGGAGGAGAAGGCGCTCCGCCACTGGAGCACCCAGCTCGACCGGGCCCCGGCGGACAACTTCCCCCGGCCGCCCGGCGATCCGGAGGAGCCGCGGTTCTGGCGCGGCGAACTGGTGTCGCGGGCGGTGCCGGAGGCCCTGCGGGCCGCCGCCGCGCGGCACCGCTCGACCGTCCCGAACGTGCTGCTGGCCGCCACCGCGACGCTGCTGGCCCGCGGCGAGGGCCTGGACGCCTGCGGACTGAGGCTGGTGACCGCCAACCGCTTCCGGCCGGAACTCCACCACGCGGTGGGCAACCTGGCGCAGGAGGTGTTCGTGGCGGTCGACGTGTCCGGGGACTCCTTCGCGGACGCCCTGCGCAGTGTGTGGTCCGCCACTCTCGGGGCCCACCGCAACGGGCAGTTCCGTCCCGAACGGGCCCGCGCCCTGACCGGGGAGGCGGGGGTGGCCGTGGACTGCCTGGTGAACGACCTCTGGTCGACGACCCGGGACGACGACGACCGCCCCGTCCTCACCGCCGCCGCACTCGCGGAGGCGGCCCGGGAGTCGGAGTTCCGCTGGGCGGACCGCCTGGAGCAGGACGAAGTGGCGTTCTTCCTGGAGACGTTCGACGTCTTCGGCGATCCCGGGCTCATCCGGATCACCCTGCTCGGCGACACCTCCCGGATGCCGCCCGCCAGGATCGAGGGATTCCTGCGCGGTCTGGAACGAGTGCTGCTCGCCCTGGCCGCGGGGGAGGTGGCCCCGGCGGACTTCCCGGCCGTGGCGGGGCTCGGCGTCCCGGGTCCTTCGCCCCGGTGAGCGGGGCCGCCGCGTCCGTGGAGGTCTGGCGGTTCCCGCTGGACCTCCCCGCTCCCGAGGTGGAGCGGCTGGCCGGGCTGCTCGACGCCCGGGAGCGGGAGCGGCGGGCCGGGCTGCGCGACCCGGGGCACCGGCGGCGCTTCACCGTCTCCCACGCCCGCACCCGGCTGGTGCTGGGGGAACGGCTCGGTGTCCCTCCCGCGCTGGTGCGGCTGCGCTTCGGCCCGCACGGCAAGCCCTTCCCGGACGGCGGGACCGGGGCCGGGCGCTGGCACTTCAGCCTCTCCCACTCCGGTGACCTGGCAGTCCTCGCCCTGTGCGAGGGACGGGAGGTCGGGGTGGACGTCGAGGAGGTCCGCCCGGAGCGGGACGCCGTCCGGTTCGCCGCCCGCTGGTTCCCGCCGGACGAGAGCGCCTGGGTGGCCGGGGGCGAGGAGCCGGACCGGGTGCGCAGGTGCCTGCGGCTGTGGACCCGCAAGGAGGCGTGCGTGAAGGCGGCCGGGGGCCGGCTCGTGCGGGGCCTGGGGCTGGCGGTGGGCACCGGGCCCCGGCCCCGGGTGGTCCACGGGCCGCCCGGGTTGCCCGGCACCTGGACGGTGGCGGACCTGCCCGCCGGACCCGCCCATGTGGGAGCGGTCGCGCTGTGCGACGCCCGGCCGTTCCGGGTACGGGACCGCACGGCCGCCGGGAGCGCCGCCCCGGGCCGGGGCTGACCGGCTCCCCGGCCACTGGCAGGTGCCGGCGAGCCGGGTGGTGGTGCGGGCCCCGCGCCACCACCCGGCGGTGCGGGCCCCCGCCGTCCGGCGGGCCCCCGGGCCGCCGCCCGGTCGGACCGCCCCGCCCGGCTGCCGCGGCCCCGGCGGATGCCTCCGCCGCCCCTGATCGACACCGCCGCTCCCTCCGTCGGCGGACCCGCGGCCCGTGTCAGGCGTCCGCGAGGAGTCCGCGCACCAGGGCCCTGAGCCCGTCCTGGTAGGTGTCCTCGGCGGTCAGCGGCGCCCAGCGGTCGGCGACCCCGGCCAGGCGCGGCAACTCCTCCGGGTCCAGCCCGGCGAACACCTGCTCCCGGTAGGTCGCGCGGCCGCCGTCCGCGCGCCGCCGGGCCGAGGCCGTCCGGACCACGATCTCCCCGGCGGTGTAGTACCAGATCGCGCGGTAGCCGTGGACGGCCCGGTCGGCGGAGAGCCCGGCGTCGACCAGCCCGTCGACGATCTGCTCGACGAACCAGAGCGCCGACGTGGACATCAGGTCGTCGGCCGTCAGCACCTCCACGATCCAGGGGCAGTCGGCGAGCGCCGTGTGGATGGCGGTGGCGGCGGCGACGACCCGTTCGCGGGGATCGGCCGGGGGCTCGAACCTGCGCAGGGTCCGCGCGGCGTAGTCGTCCAGGAGGAGGACGAGCAGTTCCTCCTTGTCGCGGACGTGGTGGTAGAGGGCCATGGGCGTGCTGCCCACCTCCGCGGCCAGCCGCCGCATGGTCAGCCGGTCCGCGCCCGTCTCGGCGACGATCCGGCGGGCCGCCCGGACGATCTCCTCCCGGGAGATGCGGGGCGGGCGGCCCGGGGACCTGCGGGGTGCGGATGGCTGCGGCATGCCCCCATCATCCCCCCGGCTGCCGACAGACGGTGCCCGGGCCCGTCCGGCAGTTCCCGTCCGCGTCACGACGCCTCGCACGCGCTCCCGCCGCACCGGCCCGGGACTCGCACACGTCCCGACGTGGGCGCGGGGCCGAGTGCCGGGCGGACGCACCCGACGCCGCGCGGCCGCCGCACGGCGGCGGGAATTGTCAGACGGGCCTGGGCGGCGTAGTTTTCTTACATGTATAGAAACTCTGGAGCAAGGCCGGGCGTGGTGCTGGCGGCTGCGGCCGTCGCCCAGTTCGTGGTCGCCCTGGACATGTCCGTGGTCAATGTCGGGCTGCCCGCCATCCGCTCGGCACTGGGGTTCACACCCCTCGGCCTGTCCTGGGTCGTGCACGTCTACGCGCTCGCCTTCGGCGGCGCCCTGCTGCTCGGCGGACGCGCCGGCGACCTCTACGGGCGGCGGCGCGTGTTCGTCGCCGGGCTGGCCGTCTTCGGGCTGTGCTCGCTCGCGGGCGGCCTGGCCCAGGCGCCGTGGCAACTGATCGCCGCCCGCGCCGGGCAGGGCCTGGGCGCCGCGGCGGTCGCGCCCGCCGCGCTGGCACTGCTCACCACCGCCTTCCCCGAGGGGCCCGGCCGGGTGCGCGCGCTCGGGGTGTGGAGCGCGGTGAACGCCGCGGGCGGCGCGCTCGGGGTCCTGGCCGGCGGAGTGCTCACCGAGTACGCGGGCTGGCGCTGGGTCATGCTGGTCAACCTGCCCGTCGTCGCGCTGGCCCTGGCGCTCGTCCCGGCGGGGGTGCCCGCCGGGACGCCGCCCGTCCGGGGCGAGCGGCTCGACGTCCCGGGCGCCGTCCTCGCCACCGGCGGGGTGGGCCTGCTGGTGCTCGGCGTCGTCCGCACCGACGCCCTGGGCTGGGGCTCCCCGGTCACCTGGGCGACGCTCGCCGTCGCCGCCGTCCTGCTCGCCGCGTTCGCCCGCACCGAGGCGCGCTCCTCCTCGCCCCTGCTCCGTCCGGGCCTCCTGCGCGGCCGCTGGATCGCGGGCGCCAACATCCTGGTGTTCCTGGCCGCCGCCGGGCAGTTCACGGCGTTCTACTTCGTCTCCCTGTACATGCAGCAGGTGCTGGGCATGGGCCCGGCGGCGACCGGCGTCGCGTTCCTGCCCTTCTCCGTGGGTCTGGTGGCGGGAACGGTCGTCGCGATCCGGATCACCGCGGCGCGCTCGCCCCGGGCCTCCCTGGTGCCGGGCGCGCTGCTGGCCGCCGCGGGACTGGCCTGGTTCTCGCGGATCGGGGCCGACGGCGGCTTCCTGACCGATGTGCTCGGACCGTCCCTGGTCACCAGCGTCGGCGCCGGGCTGGTGCTGGCCCCGGTCGCCGCCGCCGCGACCACGGGCGTCGCCCCGGGCGAGGCGGGCATGGCCTCCGGTCTCCTCAACAGCTCCCGCCAGCTCGGCGGCTGCGTCGGCCTGGCGGTCCTCGCCACCGTCGCCGCGCACCGCACCGGCACGGCCGCCGGCCCCGCCGCGCTCAACGAGGGCTACGCCCTGGCGCTGGCCGTCTCCGCCGTCCTGTTCGTGCTCGCGGCGGCCGTGGCGCTGTGGGTGCTGCCGCGCGGCCGGACCGCCGTGCCCCGCTCCCCCGCCCCCGACCCCGCCCCCAAGGACGACCAGTTGGAAGGAACCCCCTCATGACCACCGCCACCACCGTCGACCTGTTCGCCTCGGCCCTGCGCCTCCACCACGACGGCGGGGTCCGGGCCGCCGGACGCCGGATGGCCGGCGACGGCACCGACGCCTGGCAGATCGCCCTCTTCCACGTCGAGACCGGCGCCGATGTGCACGCCGACCACGGGGAGACGCACCCGGCGGCCGACGAGGCGGTGTGCTGCCTCAGCGGCGCGGTCCGCCTCGTCCTGCGCCCGACGAACCCCGACGAGGACGAGGAGACGTTCCGGCTGGGGGCGGGCACAGCCGTCGTCGTGCCCCGGGGCCGCCGGCACCGCCTCGAACCGGAGGGCCCCTGCGACCTGATGTCGGTCACCCTGCGCGACGGCACCCGTCTCGAACGCCGTTCCGGAGCGCGCTGAGCCGCGTGCCATGACCCGCGGCTCCGCGCCCCCGGCCCCCTCCCCGGCAGGTGCCCCCGAGGAGGGGGCCGGTCAGTGCGCGTCGAAGCCGGTGTGGGTCATGGTGGCCGCGATGCCCGCCACCTTCACGTCCACGACGACCTTGCCCCGGGTCCACTTGGTCGTCGTGCCGTCGGGCGCGCCCATCGTCTCCAGCACCGCCACGGTCAGCCGCTCCCGGTCCTCGGGCTCGGGGTAGAAGACGACCATGCAGAACCGGCCGCGCCCGTTGAAGGCGTACTGCGTGTCCATGGTGATCCCGCAGAACGTCTCGGGGCCGAGGCCCGTGACCCACCACTCGCCGTTCTGCTGCCCGGCCCCGGCGAACCGCGCCGTGAAGTCGGCGACGCCCGCTCCCCAGGGCAGCCCGTTCCAGCCCTGGGTGAGGGAGCGCGCGTCGGTGGACGGGACCGCGTCCACCGGTTCGTCCCGGCCCCGGCGGGCGGGGAACAGCCGCGCCAGACCGCGGCGCCGCCGGGGAGCGGCGGGCGGGGCGTCGGGACCGGTCCCGTGGACCCTGGTCCCGGGGTCGGGCGTGGCCGTCCGGGCGGAGTCCGCTCCGTCGGCGGCGGGCACGGTGGCGCCGGTGCCCCCGTCCCCGTCCGGCACACGGTGGGCGGCCCCGAATTCGCTGATCATGCCGGTGACCGGGGCGGGCAGCCAGTCGCCGTCGGAGGTGTCGCCGGATACGGAGCCGAGGATCCCGGCGGCGGTGGGCCGGGCCTCCGGGTCCTTGGCCAGACAGGCGGCGACCAGGCCGCGCATCTCGTGGTCGACGAGACTGAGGTCGGGCTCCTCCTGGACGATGCGGTAGATCATCGCGGCGGGGTGCCCGTCGCCGAAGGGAGCGCTGCCGGAGGCCGCGTAGGACAGCACGCAGCCGAGGGCGAACACGTCGCTCGCCGGGCCGATCTCCCGATCGCCGCGGGCCTGTTCGGGCGACATGTAGGCCGGGGTGCCGGTGATCACCCCGCTGACCGTGTGCGAGGTGGCCTCCAGCGCCCGCGCGATGCCGAAGTCGATGACGCGCGGCCCGTCGGCGGCCATGATGACGTTGCTCGGCTTCAGGTCGCGATGGACGAGGGAGCACTGGTGGATGGCTTCGAGCCCCTCGGCCAGACCGGCCGCCAGCACCCGCAGCGCCCCGGGCGGCAGCCCGCCGTGCCCGGCCACCACCGCCTGCAGCGAGGGTCCCGGCACGAAGGCGCTGACCAGCCAGGGCTGTTCGGCGTCGGGATCGGCGTCGACCACCTGCGCGGTGAAGAACCCGCCGACCCGCCGGGCCGCCTCCACCTCCTGGGCGAAGCTCCGCCGGAAGCCCGGATCCGCCGCGTACTGGGGTCGGATCACCTTGACGGCCACGGGTCTCCCCCCGGCCGATCGCCCGAGGAACACCTGCCCCATGCCGCCGGCGCCGAGCCGGCCCACGATCCGGTAGGTGCCCACGTGGCGCGGATCGCCGGGCTGCAACGCTTCCATCGGTCCCCCTCGTCGGCCGGTCCTTAAGATCCCTCCAGGCACCAACCCTATACACGGACCGATGGCGGACGCTCGCCCCAACTCCTCAATGTCTCTTGTGCAGTTGTGATCCAAGGGGCCCGGACCGGATACGGGTCGCGGGGCCGCGCGGTCGCACCGCCGGGACCCGGAGGGACACGGACCGCCGGGACCGGACGGCGCGGACCGCCGGGCACGGGCCCTGCCGGGCCGTACCGTTCCGACCGCCCCGGCCGCTCCCGCCCCGGCTGTCTGGTCCGATCCCGTGGACGGGGCTCAGCCCGTGAGCAGGGGCGGTTCGGTGGCCTCGCGGACCTCCCGCTCGGTGACGCCGGGAGCCGTCTCCACCAGGCGGAGCCCCTCCTCCGTGATGTCGATGACGGCCAGGTCGGTGATGATCCGCTGCACCACGCCCTTGCCGGTGTAGGGGAGCGAGCACTCGTCGACGATCTTGTACGAGCCGTCCTTGGCCAGGTGCTCCATGAGGACGATCACCCTCTTGGCGCCGTGCACCAGGTCCATGGCGCCGCCCATGCCCTTGACCATCTTGCCGGGGATCATCCAGTTGGCGATGTCGCCCTTGGCGGAGACCTGCATCGCGCCCAGGATCGCCGCGTCGATCTTGCCGCCGCGGATCATGCCGAAGCTGGTCGCCGAGTCGAAGAAGGAGGCGCCCCGTCTGAGCGTCACGGTCTCCTTCCCGGCGTTGATCAGGTCCGGGTCGACGTCCTCGTCGTACGGGTAGGCGCCGACGCCCAGGATGCCGTTCTCGCTCTGCAGCACCAGCTCCACGTCGTCGGGGACGTGGTTGGGCACCAGGGTCGGCAGCCCGATCCCCAGGTTGACGTACGACCCGTCGGTCAGCTCGCGGGCGGCCCGCGCCGCCATCTCGTCGCGTGTCCAGCCGGTCATGCGCGCTCCCTCACAGTCCGCCGCTCGATCCGCTTGTCCGCCGCCTGCTCCGGTGTCAGGGGCACCACGCGCTGCACGTACACACCGGGGGTGTGGATCGCGTCCGGGTCCAGCTCGCCGGGTTCCACGAGTTCCTCCACCTCCGCGACGGTGAACCGCCCGGACATGGCCACCAGGGGGTTGAAGTTCCGGGCGGAGCGGTGGAACACGAGGTTGCCGTGCCGGTCGCCGCGCCAGGCCCGGACCAGCCCGACGTCGCAGACGATGGCGTTCTCCAGCACGAAGTGCGCGGTCCCGTCCGGGGTCCCGAAGGACCTGGTCTCCTTCGGCGGGGAGGCGACCGCGACCCCGCCGGCGGCGTCGTACTGCCAGGGCAGGCCGCCCTCGGCGACCTGGGTGCCCACGCCGGTCCGGGTGTAGAAGGCCGGGATGCCCGACCCTCCCGCGCGCAGCCGTTCGGCCAGGGTGCCCTGCGGGGTGAGTTCGACCTGCAACTCGCCGGCCAGGTACTGCCGGGCGAACTCCTTGTTCTCCCCCACGTAGCTCGACACCATGCGCCGGATGCGCCGGGCCGCCAGCAGCCGGCCCAGCCCCCAGTCGTCGACGCCGCAGTTGTTGGACACGACCTCCAGTCCGTCGACCCCCGCGTCCAGCAGGGCCTCGATCAGCACCGCCGGTATCCCGCACAGTCCGAATCCGCCCACCGCGAGCGACATGCCGCTGCGGATGCCGGCCACCGCCTCCGCGGCGGATCCCACTACCTTGTCCACACCCACTCCTCCTCGGCCGGGCCGATCGGCCCGGCTCGGCCGTGTCGTGCTACTCGCTGCGATTCGGTGATCCGGACGGCCCGGGCGACGGCTCCGGGGCCGGGGCCGGGGAGCCCGCGAGGAAACGGGGCGGCACCAGCCGCCGGACCCGTTCCGCGCCGGTGACGGAACGCACCACCCGGCGGGCGATCTCCGTGAGGCCCTTGGGTTCGACGAGCATGATCAGCACGATCAGCACACCGAACGCGAGCTGGGCGACCACCGACGGGGGGAACGCCCCGCCCGGGTCCGTGTCCAGGCCCGGGATCTGCGAGCCGTAGCGCTGCAGCAGCAGCGGCAGCAGGGTGACGAACAGGGCGCCGCCGACGGCACCGCCCAGGGAGCCGACCCCGCCGATCACGATCATGGCCAGGAACTGCAGGGCCAGCATGAGGCTCCAGTACTCCGGAACCACCCTGCGGAAGGCCACGGCGAGCAGGACGCCCGCGAGACCGGCCAGCACCGCGGAGAACAGGAACGCCATCGCCCGTACCCGCGCCACGTCGATGCCCAGCGCGGCGGCCTGGTGCTCACCGTCGCGGATCGCGACGAACGCGCGCCCGGTCCGGCTGTGCAGGGCGCGCCGGGTGAACCACCAGGTCAGCGCCAGGGCCAGGGCGCACAGCAGCCAGAGCCGCTCCGCCCGTTCGAACGGGACGCCCCCGATCACCAGCTCCGGTTCGGTGCCCAGGAGTTCGACGCCCCCCACGGTGAGCGCGGGGACGGCGCGGCCGTTGAAGCCGCCGCTCAGCGCGGGCACCGAGAAGAGCACGTGCTGACCGATGAAGACCAGGGCGATGGTGGCGACACCGAGGCTGATCCCCTTCAGCCGGGCCGCGATCGGGCTGCACAGCAGTCCGCAGACACCGGCGAGGACCACCGCGGCGATCACCGCGAGGAACGGGGGAAGGCCGAGGCCCCACTGGCCGGACCCCGGTTCGGCGGCGAAGAAGATGTAGCCGTAGGCACCGACCGCCAGGAAGAAGGAGTGCGCGAGCGAGAGCTGGCCCACCCTGCCGTAGAGCACGGTCAGCCCGATGGCGCCGATGGCTGTGGCCGCGGCGAAGGTGCCGAGGTTCAGCCAGAACGAACCGAGGTAGTAGGGGACGGCGAGGAGCACGGCCACCACCGCGACGGCGACCACCACCCCCTTCCACCGCGACCCGGTCAGGAGCGGCCACCGGCGGCCGGTGCCCTGCCGCGTCGTCACGGCGGCGGACGCCGGGGCGTCCGGCACCGCGGGCTCACTGCGGATGACGACCTGCTCAGACACGACTCAACTCCTTCGCCCCGAAGAGGCCGTTGGGCCTCCACAACAGGACCATCAGCATCACGACGTACGGCGCCACCGTCTCCAGGCCCTGGCCGAGGAACGACAACTGGTCGTGGTAGCCGAGGACCATCGACTCGGTCACCCCGACGATCACACCGCCGACGATCGCGCCCGAGGTGGCGCGCAGTCCGCCGATGATCGCGGCGGGCAGCGCCCGCAGCGCCAGGTGCGTGACGCCGCCGTCGAGGCCCGGGCTGGGGAACGCGACAAGGAAGACACCGGCGAGGACGGCGAGCAGGCCGGCCAGGCCCCACGCGGTGGCAGCCACCCAGGAGAGGCGGATGCCCATCAGGGCCGCGGTGTCGGGCCGTTCGGCCGTGGCGCGCATGGCGATGCCGAAGTCGGAGCGCTGCAGCCAGAGCTGGAACAGTCCGAGGAAGAGCAGGCTCAGCACCAGGGCGACGACCCGCACCTGCGGGACGGTGATGCCGGCGACCGTCACCAGTGAGTCGCCCCACGGGTCGCCCGGGGGCAGGATGCTGGCGCCGATGCGGCGCTGCACCTCGGTCGCGATGGCGATGTCCAGCCCGATGGTCATGATGCTCGCCGCGACCACCGAGTTGGTGCGGGTGAAGCGGCGGATGAGCAGCCGCTCCACCACCAGGCCGAGCAGCACGGTGAAGACCGCTCCGAGCAGCAGGGCCGCCCAGAACGGCAGGTCGTAGGTCGTGTAGGCGCTGGCCACCACGTAGGTGCCCAGCATCAGGAAGGAGACCTGGGAGAAGTTCACGACGGACGACGCCTTGTAGACGATCACGATGCCGAGGGCGACCAGCGCGTAGAGCGCGCCCACCGAGATGCCCGAGATCAGCAGGCTCATGAAGAAGTTCATGCCGTCGCCTCCGCCGCCGTGCCGAGGTAGGCGGCGACGACCCGCTCGTCACGGCTGACGACGGACGGTTCGCCGGAGGCGATGACCGAGCCGAAGTCCAGCACCGTGAGGCTGTCCGCCAGCTCCATCACCAGTGGCATGTCGTGTTCGACCAGGAGCACGCTCAGGTCCCTTTCCGCGGCCAGTCGCTTGATCACCCCCGTCATCTCCACCTTCTCGTGCGTGTGCAGCCCGGCGGCCGGCTCGTCGAGGAGCAGCAGCTTGGGCGTGGTGGCGACGGCCCGGGCGAGGTCGACCCGTTTCTGCAGCCCGTAGGGCAGGTCGGCGGCGAGCGCGTCCAGGTGCTCGGTCAGTCCGAAGTAGGCGGCGGCCTCCTCGGCGACGGCGCGTGCCTCGCGTTCCGCGCGGCGCTCGTACGGCAGCCGCAGCCCCGAGGCGAGCAGTCCGCCCCGGCCGAAGCGGTGCTGCCCGATCATCAGGTGCTCGGCGACGGTGAGGTCGTCGAACATCGAGGCGTTCTGGAAGGCCCGCCCGACGCCGAGCTGGGCGATCCGGTGCGGCCGCCGGCCGATCAGCTCGACGCCGTCCAGCGCGACCGAGCCGGTCTGCGGCCGGTAGAGCCCCGACAACACGTTGAACAGCGAGGACTTGCCGGCCCCGTTGGGTCCGATGACGGCGTGGACGGTGCCGGGTTCCACCTCGAAGGTGACCTCCGACAGCGCCACCACGCCGGTGAACCGCAGGGTGACGTCCTTGACGCTCAGGGATGCCCCGGTCATCCTGCCCCCCTCACCTGTTCGCCCGTCGGCACCAGGTCGCCTCCGAGATAGGCACGCTGCACGTCCTCACTCCGTTTCAGGTCGGCCGAGGCCCCCTCGACCACGACCTTTCCTCCGGCGAGCACATAGGCGTACTCGGTCAGTTCCAGTGCCACATGGGCGTTCTGTTCGACGATCAGCACCGAGGTGCCGTCCTCGTTGATCCGGCGGACGATGCCCGCGATCTGGTCGACGATCTTCGGTGCCAGGCCGAGCGAGGGCTCGTCGAGCACCAGCAGCCGGGGGCTCGCCATCAGCGCCCGGGCGATGGCCAGCATCTGCTGCTCGCCGCCCGAGAGGAGGCCGCCCGCCTGGTGCCGGCGTTCCCCGAGGATCGGGAACATCTCGAAGGCGTGCTGGAGGTCGGCCTGGGTTCCGGACCGGTCGGCCCGCTTGCCGTGGCGGCCGATCCGGAGGTTCTCCTCCACGCTCAGGCTGGTGAAGATCTGCCGCCCCTCCGGCACCTGCACGATCCCCATGCGGACCCGGCGGTCCGCCGGGACCCCGTCGAGCGGCCGGCCCTCGTAGTGGATCGTCCCGGAGGTCTGGCGTCCGCCGTGTCCGACCAGCACGCCCGAGATCGAGCGGAGGGTGGTGCTCTTTCCCGCGCCGTTGCTCCCCAGGAGCGCCACCGCCGAGCCCGGCCGCACCGTCAGGGAGACCCCGCTCAGTGCCTCGGTGGCGGCGCCGTAGTGGACGCCGACTCCGTCCAGGGCCAGGATCGGGGGCGGCGACTCCCGGGAGAGGTCGGGGGAACTCACTTGGACCCGTACCCTTCGGTGTTCTTCCCGACGAAGCCCTCCGTGACCGGTTCGAGGCCGCCCTTGACGGAGGTCGAGGGGCGCAGCACGTTGATGCTCCGGGACGGGGTCTCACCGTTGCGGCTGAAGTCCAGGTCGACGGTGGCGCCGTCGGTGTCGACCTTGCCGAGCTTCTGGTAGGCGTCCCACAGGGAGTCGCGGGAGACCTCGTCGTCCTCGCAGGCCGCGGTGATCGCCTGGTCCATGATGCTGGAGGCCGCGTAGCCGAGGACGACCCACATGCTGGCCGGGACCTTGCTGCCGGACTTGCCGTACAGCTCGGCGACCTTCTTCGCGGCGGGGGTGTCGCCGGAGAACGGGATCACGCTGCTGACGACCAGCGCGCGCTTCTCCAGGATCTTCGCCGCGTTGGTGTCGAGGAGCTGGGGCGCGAAGGCCGGGGCGGAGGAGACGATCGGGACGTCCAGCCCCTTGGACTCCGTCAGGCTGGCGAGCGAGGCGAGCTGCGTGGGCGAGGCGTTGATGAAGACGGCCTTCACCTTCTTCGCCTGGAGCGCGGCGACCTGGGAGGTCACGTCGGTGACGGAGGGGTCGATCTGGGAGCCGACGACCTTGACGCCGTGCTGGCCCGCGGAGTGCTTCAGGCCCTCGAAGGCCGGCTCGCCGTAGTCGCCCGCGAAGTAGATGTGGCCGACGGAGTCGCCGGACTTCACCGTGCCCTGCTCGACGAGGTAGTCGAGGGCGCCGACCATCTCGACGCTGTAGTAGGTGCCCGGGATGATCAGGGCGTCGGAGGCGCCGAGCACCGGCGACCAGCTCATGGCCACGCCGATGATCTTCTGCTCCTCCAGTTCGGGGAGGACGGCCGAGGTGGGCGGCGAACCCACGGTGACCTGGTAGGCCAGTACGTCCTTGTTCAGCTCGCCCGCCAGGGAGAGCGCCTTCTGGGGGTCGTAGCCGTGGTCGCGGGTGGCTATCTCCACCTTGCGGCCGCAGGTGTCACCGGTGCGGTTCTTCTCGTCCCAGTAGAGCTTGACGCCGAGGTTCTGCTGCTCGTCGATCGCCTTGAAGGGACCGGTGATGTCGGTGAGCACACCGAGGGTGATCTTGTCCTTGGTGACACCGGGCGATGCGTCCACGGAGGTCTTGCTGGTGGCGCAGGCGGTGAGGGTCAGTCCTCCCGCGAGGAGGAGCGTGCCGATCCCCCGGACCCGGCTGCGGCGTCGAACGATCTGGTGACTCATCTTGAATTCCTTCTGGCCGTGGACGATTTGGTTGCACGTGTCATCAGCGCGCCCACCCGCGCGGGCATCTCGTGGGACGGTCAGGAGTGTTCGGCCCGGATCTCCCGGATCGCGGCCAGCGCGTCGGCCGGTTCCATCCGGGTGCGGTAGGCCATCGAGACGTGCCGTGCGCGGACACGTCCCTGGGGGTCGATCACGAAGGTCGCCGGGACCGGCAGGCTGAACCGGCCGTTGGGCTGCTGGCGTGCCAGCGCGGCGAGGGTGCCCTCGAGCATGTGCTCGGTGATCCCCTCGGGCAGTTCGAAGCGGATCCGGTAGGCCTCCAGCACCTCCTGCTCCGCGTCGGAGAGGACGTCGAAGGCCAGCTCGTTCTTCTCGGCCATGGACAGGGTGTCGTCCGGGCGCTGCGGGCTCACCGCGACGAGACTGGCGCCGGCCCGCTCGAACTCGGGGAGTGCGGCCTGGTAGGCACGCAGTTCCAGGTTGCAGTAGGGGCACCAGGACCCCCTGTAGAAGATCAGGACGACCGGGCCCCTGGCAAGACGTTCGGAGAGACCGACCTGTCCGCCGCGGGCGTCGGGGAGCGTGAAGTCGGGGGCGAGGTCACCGATCTCCAGGCCCGGCACGAGCCCCTTGGCCTCGATCTCCTCGAATGCCTCGTTGATCGCCTTCTTGGCCTCGTCCGGGCGCTTGACCGTGGCGGCGAAGTCGGCCAGCTGCCGGCTCAGGCTGGCCAGGGACCCCTCTCGCTCGCTCTGGGCGGGGGCGCTCTCCGACGGGGTGGAAGAGGTACTGGCCACGGCTTCTCCCTTAACCGATAAACGAATGAACCGTTCGTTAAACGAGAACACAACACTGGGGCCGGAAGCCTGTCAAGAGGTGAAACGTCGGGGAAAACAACGATGAGGTCCCGGGGCCTCAGCCCCGGGACCTCACCTTCGGACGCCGGCGATCAGCCCGCGGCCAGCGACAGCGCCTCCGCCAGCCCGAGCACCTCGGCGGTCAGAATGTCCAGCTCGGACGCGCGCGAGTCCGGGACCACCAGCCCCACGCTCGCGTCGACCTGCCCGGAGACCACCACCGGCGCCGAGATCCCGGTATACCCGGGCACCACCACGCCGGTCGTGACGGCGTAGCCCAGCTCCCGGGCCCGGGCGATCTCGACGCGCTCGCCCTCGACGGGGTCGCGCCCGGCCAGGATGGCCACCCCGTGCGCCGCCAGGTCCAGGGGGCCGCGGGCACCCACCCGCATCCCCACCCGGAAGGTCGCGGAGGGGGGCTCTATCGACAGCAGGGTGACCACCTCGTCGCCGTCGGCGATGTGCAGCACCGACGTGGCCATCGTCCGGTCCGTCGCGTCGCGCAGCATCGGCTGGGCCACGGACACCAGATCGCGCGCCACCATCCGCGCCAGCCGGAAGACGCTGGTGCCGACGATGTACCTCCCGTCCGTCATCTTCGACGCAAAGCCTCGATGGGTGAGCGTCACCAGCAACCGCGCCGCAATGGAGCGATGGACACCGATGTACTGGGCCACCTCGGTCGCCGTGAACCCCTCCGGGGCGGTACCGAGGTACTCCAGCACCCGCAAACCGCGATCGAGGGTCTGGGCCAACTCGCCCGGAGCCTTCGCTTCGCCCGCCACGTGTCTCCTCCTCTGAACCAACCGCGCCACCGACACCGGCCGTCGCGGCGCCGGGTCACGCTATGCCGCGCCAACCTTACCGACGACCTTGACAACCCACGTCGACACCCACTTAATGGTGCTACTCAATATTAGAACGGACCGCCCGATTATCGAAGAGAGTGACCCCGTGCAGCGTGACTCTGCTCCTGTGATCATCATCGGAGGCGGCCCGACTGGGCTCGCCGCCGCCGCCCTGCTCGCGCGCGCTGGAATCCGCAGCACCGTCCTCGAGCGCCGGACCACCCCAAGCTGCGGTCAGTCCCGGGCCGTCACCGTCCAGGGTGACATCCTCTCCCTCTACGACCGGCTGGGCATCGCCGAGGAGATCCGGGCCGACGGCGCCCGCTGGTCCATCGGCCGCACGTACTACGGCGACGCCGAGGTCGTGACCCTCCGCTGGCCCGTCCCGGAGACCTCGCCCAACCCCCCGTTCGTGAACTTCCCCCAGTTCCGGATCGAGGAGCTGCTGCACGAGCACGTCTCGGCAGCCCCGGAGGCCGAGATCGTCCACGGCGTCACCGCCACCGTCGTCGACCCCGGTGAGAAGGGGGACGGGGCCCTCGTCCGGTACGAGGACGCCGACGGCACCACCCATGAGCTGAGCGCCCGGTACGTCATCGCCGCCGACGGCGTGCGCAGCCCCACCCGCAAGGGGCTCGGCATCGACTACGACGGCGAGGCCACCAACGGCCACTTCCTCGTCTGCGACTTCCGCGCCGCGCTCCCCTTCACCAGCGAGCGCCGGCTCTGGTTCTCCCCTCCGTTCTATCCGGAGGGCATCGTGCTGATGCACAACATCGGCCAGGACACCTGGCGGCTGGACTGGCAGGTCTCCCCCGACCTCGACCCGGCCGAGGAGAACCGGTCCGGGCGCGTCACCCGCCGGATCGCGGACGTGCTCGAACACGCCGGGGTCGGTCCGCTGGAGACGGAGATCCTGCGCTGCAACGGCTACACCTTCCAGCAGCGCCGGGCCGGCGAGTTCCAGCGGGGCAGGGTCTTCCTCGTCGGCGACGCCGCCCACGTGGTCTCCCCGTTCGGCGCGCGCGGCATGAACTCCGGTATGGAGGACGTCGCCAACCTCGTCTGGAAGCTCGCGGCGGTCCTGCGCGGGGAGGCGGGCGGCGGACTGCTGGACTCCTACCACCACGAACGCGCCTCGGCCGCGACGCACCACGTGGCGATCACCGGCGCGTCGATGAAGTTCATGACGCCGGGCACCGCCGAGGGCCTGGCCGCGCGCAACGACATCCTGGCCGCCGCCGCGGCCGACAGCGGCCAGGGGTCCCGGGTCGACAGCGGCAAGCTCTACGAGCCGTTCCCCTACCGGGACTCGCCGCTGACCTCCCCCGCCGACGGCGACGACGGCCCCGGGCCGCGCCCCGGCGACCTGATGCCCGACGTGCTGGTCTCGTCCGGGGACGGGCGGCGCCCGCTCCGGCATCTGCTCGACGGCGACTTCACCCTGGTCCACGTGCCCGCGGCGGCCGGAGCGCCGCTGCGCTACACCGCGCCCACCGACCCCGGCACGGACCGCCACCCAGCCACGACCCTGGTCCACGAGGAGGACAGCGGCCCCGTGCTCAGGGCGGCCGGCGACCGCGTCTACCTCGTCCGTCCCGACTGCTACGTCGCGGCGGCCTTCACCGCCTCCGACGACTGGCGCACCGGGGTCCGGGCCGCCCTCGACCGGGCCCTGGGCCGTCCCGTCACCGACACCCCCCGAGTGGAAGCGGCTTCCCTGTGAGCGACGACATCGTCCAGACCATCGAGGTGTCCGTACGCCCGGCACCCGGCCGCACGAAGATGGTGCGGCTGCCACTGGCGGGCGAGGTGCCCATGGGCATGCGCGACGAGATCAGCGCCCACTACCGGGTGGACTCGGCCGACGTGGAGCCGAACGCCACCACGCTCGACTACCTCGTCGGGGCGGCCGCCGGATGCCTCACCGGCACCCTGGGCGGCATGCTGGGCGCGCTCGGCCAGCCCGTGCTGGACGGTGCGCTGACGACGTCCGCGCGGGGCACCGTCATCCGCGACGGGGGCGTGCTGCGCATCTCCGCCATCCACGTCCGGTACGAACTGGAGCGCGCGCCCGAGGTGTCCGTCGAGGACATCGAGAAGGTCCACGACCGGCACCACCGGCACTGCCCGATCGCCCGCAGCATCGGCGGGTCGATCGAACTGACCAGCGAGATCACCGTCCTCTGAGCCGGGACGGCCGGGAAGGCGGGTGAGGGTCCCCCTCACCCGCCTTTCGCGTTGCCGGGGGAGGCCGGGTGGCGTGGCGGGTACGGGGCGGTGTGCCGCCGGCGGCGGAGTCCGCTGCGGGGCGGGGGCGCCCACCGGCCGGCGCAGCCGCCTCCCGTACGCCCCGCCCGGAGCACCGCGGGCGTGCGCGCACGCATCCCCCGGGACGCGGGAGCCGGCGGTCCCGGGGCAGGCGTGCAGGGCGGGTCGTACGCGGCGGGCGGGTGCGGGACGGCGTCGGCGGCGTGGGCGCGACCGGCGGTGACACACACGGCACGGCGGGCGGGTGACGACCGCACCGCCGTCGGGGTCGAGGCCGTGCCCCTCGGACGGGGCGCCCCGGGGCAGCCGCGCAAGCGGCCGGGCACGGGGCCGCACGGCGGACGTGCACCGACCGCACAGCGGTCAGGGCCGCGGGGCGCGGCGCGCGGGCACCCCGGGAGCCGGCAAAGGGGCGCGCCCGGGGACGTGGTCCCCGGGCGCACCCCTCACCATGGTGTCCCCTCCCTACGGTGTCCCCTATATAGGGGACACCGCGCGGCCCGGGGATGCCCTCCCCGGGCCGGGGCTCAGGTCAGCCTGTCCCACACCTCGTGGTCGCGCTCGACGGTCCAGATGGCCGGGGCCTCGCCGTTGAGCTCGTCCCAGACCCGCTGCACGTCGAAGACCGTGGCGTGCTCGAACACGGGCATGCCGCCGTAGTCGGGCAGCAGTTCGGCGCGCGCCGCCTGGTAGGCCGCGCGGATGTCGCCGCCGGCCTCCTTGACCTTGGCCACGGAGGTGAACAGCCGGGTGATGAAGTCCCGCGTCAGGTGGATGGCCTGGGCCACCTCCTCCTTGCCTCGGGCGATCCGGCCCCGGCCGCCGACGAGCACCTCGGTGTCGAACTCGGCCACGCGGTCCAGGGTGCCGGTCATCCAGTCCTGGTGGTAGGCGTCGCCGGTGTAGACGGCCGACCCGTTCTCCACCAGGTCACCGGCGAACAGCACCTTCTGGGCGGGCACGTAGGCGACGATGTCGCCGGAGGTGTGGCCGTTGCCGAGCCAGCTCAGCTCCACCGTTCCCCGGTCGCCGCCGAGGTCGATGCTGAGGTGCTTGTCGAAGGTGCGCGTGGGCCAGGTCAGGCCCGGGATGCCCTCGTGGCCCTCGAAGAGCCTCGGCATCCGGCCGAACTCGACGTCCCAGTCCTCCTGGCCGCGCTCGCGGACCAGGCGCTCGGTCTCGGCGCAGGCGATGATCTCCTCGGCCTCGAAGCCCGAGGCGCCCAGGACGCGCACGGCGTGGTAGTGCGAGAGCACCAGGTGCTTGACCGGCTTGTCCGTGTGCTCGCGCAGCCGGTCGAGCCAGCGGCGGGCCATCAGCGGGGTCGCCCGGGCCTCGAAGCAGACGAGGAAGTCCTCGCCCTCGATGGCGCCCACGTTGGGGTCGCCCTCGGCGGTCAGGGCCCAGATGCCCTCCCCGACCTGCTCCAGGGTCTCGGTCTTGGCGGTGGTGTCTCCGGTCGATGCGAACGGCTTGGCCACGGCCTGCCTCCTTCATCCATGCGTTGGTGGTCAGATGCGGTATTTCTCGAGCAGATCCTCATCGAAACACAGCCCGTGTCCGGGCCGGTCGGGCGCCAGCGCATGGCCGTCCCTGATCTCGATGGTCTCGGTCAGCACCCCGTCGATGAGCGGGAAGTGCTCGACGTACGGGCAGTTCGGCACCGCGAGTGCGAGATGCACGTTGAGCTCGGGCAGGAAGTGCGGTGACAGGACGGCCGACCCCGCCTCGGCGACGGCCGAGACGCGCAGCCACTCCGTGACGCCGCCGCCCAGCGGCGGGTCGGGCTGCAGGACCGAGGCCGCGTCGCGCCGCAGGTACTGGGCGAACTCGAACCTCCCCTGCAGGTGCTCGCCGACGGCGACGGGCACCCCGCCGCGCTCCGCGAGCTGCCGGTGTCCCTCGATGTCGTCGGAGCGCAGCGGCTCCTCCATCCAGTAGACGCCGAGATCGGCCAGTCGCCGGGCCATCCACAGCGCGGTGGGGAGGTCGAGCCGTTCGTTGCAGTCGACCATGATCCGCACGGAGGGGCCCAGGGCCTCGCGCACGGCGGCGACGCGGCGCACGTCCTCCTCGGCGCCGAGCGCTCCCGCCCGGAGCTTGACGGCGTCGAGGCCCTCGGCGACGTAGGAGCGGGATCCCTCGATCAGTTCGTCGACGCTCATCGCGTGCGTGGCACGGCCGCTCCCGTAGATGGGGACGGTGTCGCGATGGGCGCCGAGGTGCCGGTAGAGGGGCAGGCCGCTGCGGCGTGCCCGGAGGTCGTGGACGGCGATGTCGATCCCGGAGAGGGCGGGGAGCGCGTGGCCGCGCCCGAGGCGGTGGGTGCGGGCCCAGGCCTTCTCCCAGGTCGCGGGCCAGTGGTCGAGCGCGGTCCCGCGGCACAGCTCGGTCAGGTCGTGGTCGATCAGGTGCCGGACCGCGCCCGCGCCGCCGGTGAGCCCGAAGGTGAGGCCGAGGCCCTCGGCCCCCTCGTCGTCGGTCACGCGGACCAGGATCAGATCGACCTCGGTGGCGCCGGAGCCGCCCCGGCCGGCGCCCAGCGGGATGGCGTGGTGGCTGGTCTCGATCCGCTCGACGGTGCTCACAGCACCTCCCGGACCCAGTCGACGAGCACCTCGGACATCTGACGGGTCAGTTCCTTCTGGCCGTTGAGGTAGTGCTTGCCGCCCACGATCGGGGTGATCCGCTTGCGGTCGTGCCGCACGCCGTCGTGGAGCTGGCGCGCGTGCTCGGGGAAGCACGCCTGGTCGGCGGTTCCGTAGATCACGTGGACGGGGACGTCCACGCCGCCCATCCGCGTCGGCCCGTCGCCGTTCGAGGTGCGCATCGACCACTGGGAGAGCCAGGACTGGAGCGAGGTGAAGTGCCCCAGTGTCGTCGGGAGCAGGTTCGCCACCGCGGGCTCGCCCCAGAGCGTGCCGGGCTCGCGGTCGGTGGGGTCGATCGACAGGTCCACGTTGCGCGGGTCGGCGCAGGTGGCGTGGACCACCATCGGCGCGTCCATCAGCGCGCCGTCGGTCCGCTCGACGATCTCGGCGATCCGGGTGCGGGCCAGCTCGGTGATGCGGTGGTTGCGTTCGAGCTGGGCCGCGCGGTACGTCGCGACCCATTCCGGGTCCAGGGGCACCTCGCGTCCCTCGGCGAACAGGTCCAGCTCCGGGTCCCGGTCGAAGGGGTCGTCCTCGTCGCGGACCGCCGGGTCGAGCATCTCCGCCAGCAGGTTGGCCCGGCCGGGGTGGGCCATGAGGGTCACCAGGGCGTCCGCCGGGGGCAGTTCGCACTGGGTGAGGTCCGGTCCCGCGCCTCCGGGGGAGGAGGTGATGGTCGCCTTCCCCGCCTGCTCCTGGTAGAGGGAGATGAGCCCGCCGCCGCCGGAGTTGCCGACGAGGACGACCTTGTCGTAGCCCTCCAGCCGCAGTTGGCCGATCACCGCGGCGACGTCCAGCACGCAGTTCTCCAGGAGGAGGACGGTGTCGTTGCCGATGTACCGCGTGGTCATGGCCACGGCGTCGACGCCGCGGTCGGCCCATGCCTCAAGGGCGTAGTGCCCCAGGAAGTTCGATGAGGGGTGCACGACCACGACGGCCGTGTCGGCACGGCGTCCCTCCTGGGCCCGTACCCGGGTGCACCAGAGGACCCCGGCCATACGGGCGACGCCGGAGTAGACCTCGCTCGGACGGGCGCCGGTGCCCATCGGCACCATGAACAGTTCTCGCTGCCGCACAGCCATTCCCACATCCGATTATCGAGCTTTAGCTTCGTTATTTAGGCAAGCTCACGCTACACCGACGCCTCGGCGACCTGTCAACCATTCCGCGCCCCGTTGACAGCACCGGATGACTGACACATACTCTCGCTATTCGCACTGTGTCGCCGATTATCGGAGAACCCTAGATGGTCTACTACCAGCGGCTCGGCACTGTCCCGCCGAAGCGCCACACGCAGTTCCGGAAGCCCGACGGCGAGTTCTACTACGAGCAGATGCAGGGTGAAGAGGGCTTCGCCTGGAACCAGTCGTTCCTCTACCACCAGAACCCGCCGACGGTGATCACCGGTGCCGAGTCGGTCGACCAGCCCGGGCCGCCCGGCGTCGCGAACGAGCCGCTGCTCCCCCGGCACCTGCGCACCCATGAACTGGCCCCGGCCGCCGACACCGTCCTCGGCCGGCACCGTCTGATGGGCAACAGCGACCTCACCGTCTCCTACGTGCACGCCACCGAGAGCGGCGGTCTCTACCGCAACGCGGTCGGTGACGAACTGGTGTACGTCGAGGCGGGCGAGGCGGTCGTCGAGTCCTCCTTCGGCGAACTCGAGGTGCGCGGCGGTGACTACGTCGTCATCCCCACCTCCACCACCCACCGGTGGCGGCTGACCTCCGAGAGCCTGCGCCTGCTGATCGTCGAGTCCAGCGGCGGCGGCCACATCCGCCCGCCCAAGCGCTTCATGTCGCCGCTCGGCCAGTTCCTCGACGGCTCCCCGTACAACGAGCGCGACGTGCGCGGTCCTTCGCGGCTGATCGAGACGCGCACCGGCCCGGCCGACGTCCTCGTGCGCACGCGCACCGGTGTCACGCGCTACAGCTACGCCTTCCACCCCTTCGACGTCGTCGGCTGGGACGGGTACAACTACCCGTACGCCCTCAACATCGCCGACTACATGCCCTCCACCGGCGCGCTGCACCTGCCGCCGCCGACGTACATCACCTTCGAGGCCCCGGGCTTCGTGATCTGCTCCTTCGTCCCGCGGATGTTCGACTACCACCCGGAAGCGGTCAAGGTGCCCTACGCCCACGCGAACGTGGACTCCGACGAGGTGCTCTTCTACTCCGGCGGCGACTTCATGAGCCGGGCCGGTTCCGGCATCGCGCAGGGTTCCATCTCCCTGCATCCGGCGGGCTACATCCACGGTCCGCAGGCGGGCAGCCTGGAGAAGTCGCTGTCGGCCACGCGCACGGAGGAGACCGCGGTCATGATCGACACGTTCCGCCCGCTCTTCCTCGGCGAGGCCGCCGCCGGCATCGAGGACGCCGACTACCCGTGGAGCTGGGCGCACGGCTGGGGTCAGGACGTCACCGGAGTGCGGTGACCGCCCCCGACCGGCGCCCGGACGGCCCGTGCGTCCTCCGCGGCGGCCGGGGGCAGGTTCCGGAACGGTCCGGAACCGGCCCCCGGCCGCCGCGGCACCGGAACGGCCGCACCCGCCGGACGACGACGGCGCGGGCCCGCGAGCGCCGCCCGGCCCCGGGCCATCCGGTCCGGTGGGAGCCGGAGCGGCGGTGCCTCACCCCGCGAGGGCGGGCTCCCGCGCGACCCACGAGGCGAAGCTCGTCCATCCCACGTCCGGATGGGCGGACCTGAGCGCCGCGATGTCGACCCGGTAGCCGTGGTCGCGCAGGAAGGTCCACATGGCGCCCATGTCGTCGCTGCCCGCGTACACGGAGGAGAGGGGAACGCTCACCGGACGCACCTGCCGCCCCAGCGTGTTGCCCACGTCCGCGGCCATCTCCGTGGGCGTCGGTTCGTCACCGGCGAGTTCGATCCGCCGGTGCGCATGGGGCCCCGGGTCCCCGACCAGATGCGCGACGAACTCCCCCAGGTCGTGCCGGGCCATCTGCTGGAGCCGCTGGTCCGGCGCGAGCGGCAGCGGCAGCCGGCCGTCCCTGAGGGCGGCCGTGTCCCCCAGGATGTTGTCGAAGAAGTACGTCGGCGCGACGACCGTCCAGTCGAGCCCGGACTCGTGGAGCACGGCCTCGGTGCGGTGCTTGCTGTCGAAGTGCGGCACCCCGGTCTCCCGGTCGGCGCCCGCCACCGAGGAGAAGACGAGGTACGGCAGCCGTGCCGCGCCCGCGGCGGCGACGACGGCCCGGCCCTGGCGGACCTCCGCGTCGACGCCCTCCTCGAAGGGGGTCGTGACGGCGAACGCCGCCCGGACCCCGGTGAACGCGGCGGTCAGACTCTCCACGTCCCCCATGTCCCCCGCGACCACCTCGGCACCGCGTCGCCGCAGCGCCTCCGCCCGTCCCGAACCGGGAGACCGCACGACCGCCCGCACGGGCACCTCCCGGGCCAGCAGGGCGTCGACGACCGCGCCGCCCTGCCCGCCCGTCGCTCCCAGAACCGCCACTGAACCGCTCATGATCCGTCAGCTCGCTCTCACATCGGAATCGGAAGGGGGCCGGGTGCCCGGCTCGCCCGGCGGTGCGCCCGGGGCTGCCGGGGCTGCCGGGGCTGCCGGGGCTGCCGGGCACCCTGGGCCTTCCCGCGCCGTACGCCGCCGCGCCCGGGGGCGGCTCCCCCGAGACCCGGGAGGGGTCTCCGGCGGACCGGGCCCCCGGGGGCGTCGGCTCCCCCGCCGGGTGCCCCTCCAGCGCGGCGCGGAACGCCCGGGGCCGTACCGCGCACGGCGCCGGGGGCCTGGCTCCGCGCGGCCGCCCGGGGTCCGTGCCGCGCACGGTTGCGGAATGCCGGGGGGTGGAGGAGCGTGGTGGCGGGGGACCGCCCTGCGCCGGGACCGCTCCCGCGCCGCGGGAGAACGGGGGGCACGCAGGTGAGCAAGTGATCCGGAGGAATCGCTCATGGAACCCTCCTCGGCGGACGGCATGCAGTTCGGGATCTTCACCGTCGGCGACGTCACCACCGATCCCACCACCGGCGTCACGCCCACCGAGGCCCGGCGCATCCAGGACACGGTGGCCATCGCGAGGAAGGCCGAGGAGGTCGGCCTGGACGTCTTCGCGACCGGCGAGCACCACAACCCGCCGTTCGTGCCGTCCTCCCCCACCACCCTGCTCGGCCACATCGCCGCGCTGACCGAGCGGATCGTGCTGTCCACCTCGACGACGCTGATCACCACCAACGACCCGGTCAAGATCGCGGAGGACTTCTCGGTCCTCCAGCACCTCTCCGGCGGGCGCACCGACATCATCCTCGGACGGGGCAACACCGGTCCCGTCTACCCGTGGTTCGGGCAGGACATCCGGCAGGCGATGCCGCTGTCCGTCGAGCACTACACGCTGCTGCGCAGACTGTGGCGGGAGGAAGTGGTCGACTGGGAAGGGGAGTTCAGGGGCCCGCTCCAGGGTTTCACCCTCGCTCCGCGCCCGCTGGACGGCATTCCGCCGTTCGTCTGGCACGGCTCCATCCGCACCCCCGGGGTGGCCGAACTGGCCGCGTACTTCGGCGACGGCTTCTTCGCCAACCACATCTTCTGGCCCGCCTCGCACACCCAGCGCATGGTCGAGCTCTACCGCACGCGGTTCGAGCACTACGGCCACGGCAGCGCCCGTCAGGCCATCGTGGGCCTCGGCGGACAGATCTTCATGCGGCCCAACAGCCAGCAGGCCGTGGACGAGTTCCGCCCGTACTTCGACAACGCCCCCGTCTACGGGCACGGTCCGTCCCTGGAGGACTTCAGCAGCCTCACCCCGCTGACCGTCGGCTCCCCGGCGCAGGTGATCGAACGCACCCTGGGATTCCGCGAGTACGCCGGTGACTACCAACGCCAGCTCTTCCTGATCGATCACGCCGGACTGCCGCTCAAGACCGTCCTGGAGCAGCTCGACCTGCTGGGTGAGGAGGTCGTGCCCGTGCTCCGCAAGGAGTTCGCCGTCGGCAGGCCCGCCGACGTGCCACCGGCGCCGACGCACGCCCTGCTGCGCGAGCGGGCCCTCGCGGAGGCGGGTGCCGGGGCCGGAGCGGACACCGGGACGAGGAGCTGATCCGCCATGACGAGACTGGTCACCCTCAGCAGCGGTCTGCGCCAGCCCTCCTCCACCCGGCTGCTGGCCGACCGGCTGGAGTCCGCGACGCGGGCCGCGCTGGAGGCCGAGGGGCGGACCGTGGACGCCACGGTGCTGGAACTGCGGCCCCTGGGGCACGACATCATGGACGCGATGCTCACCGGCTTCCCCTCCGAGCGGCTGGAGGCCGCCTTCGGGGAGCTCGCCGGGGCGGACGCCGTGATCGCGGTGACCCCCGCCTTCAACGCCTCCTTCAGCGGGCTGTTCAAGTCGTTCTTCGACGTGCTGCCCGAGGAGACCCTCGCGGACATGCCCGTACTCATCGGCGCCACCGGCGGCACCGAACGCCACTCGCTGGTGCTCGAACACGCCCTGCGGCCGATGTTCTCCTATCTGCACGCCATCGTCTCGCCCCGCGGGGTGTACGCGGCGACCGACGACTTCGGCACGGCCGCGGCGGGCTCCGCGCTGGCCGCCCGCGTCGACGCCGCGGCGGCCGACTTCACCCGGCTGATCGCGGGATGCGGGCCGCGCACCCGGCGCAGCGCCGACGACGAGGACCTGACGAGCATGCGCGCGCTCCTCGGCGGCTGACCGGCGGGAAGGCCGCCGTCGCGCCGGGCACGGAGGGACGCGGCCCCCGCGCGGCGGGGCCGCGGCACGGCCCCGCAGCCGGACGGGGTGAACGGCTCCCCGCACGCCGGGGCGGCGACCGGTCCGGCCGCGCCGTCCCGCCGTGGATCCCGTCCGCCGCCTCCGCTATCCCCGGTCGCAGCCGATGCCGTCGCCGTCACGGTCGAGGTGGGAGGCGTACCCCGGCTCGCCGCGGTGGACGGGGGCGGCACCGGCGGCCCGGGCGGCGGCGCAGTTCCGGTAGTACACACTGCTCCCGCCGCCGCCGTCGCTGTCGTCTCCGTAGGCGGAGCCGCCGTCGGAGGCGGGCCGCTCGGTGACGGTCTCCGTCACCTCCACCTCGACCTCGACGGTCTTCGTGACGGTGGGCGCGGGCTCCGGCTCGGCGGTGGGGCTCGCCGTGACCGTCGCGGTGGCCGTGGCCGTGGCGGTCACCGTCGGGGCCGCGGCCACGGCCTTCGCGTCGTCCCGGGACCCGGAGTCACCGGCGCCCGCTCCGACGCCGATGAGGAAGACGAGCCCGAGAGCGGGGAGGACGTACCGCTTGCGGGCCCACTTGGGGGCGAGGCGCCCCGGGGTGGACGGCGGCACGGGAGCGTACGGATGGGTCATTGATCCCCCGTCAGATGGGTGCGGATCAGAGGACGTTAGCGCTCACGTGAAGGAAATGTGAAACCGTGACATGACGTTCGACCGCGGGACCGCCCACGGCCCGGGCCACCGTGCGGCGGGCGCGACGGGCGGCGGGGCGTGCCGGTGGCGAGCAGGGCCGCGACGCGGGCGACGTCACGCGCCCGCGACGCGGAGGTCCGGGACACCGGGGGCCCGGAACGCGACCCGCACCCACCTCCCGGCGCAGCACCCATGGAGGGAGCGGTCGTGCGTGGCGGGGCCTTCGAGGACCGACGGCCGCTTCGCGGGCCCCGCCGGCGGTCACGCCGGGGCGAGGAAGCGCTTCTCCGGCTCCTCCTGCGACATGGGCGGGGCGCCGGAGTCCCCCGCGAGGCACTGCCGCATCCCGTTGGCGACGATCTTGAACCCGGCCCGGTCCAGGGCACGGGAGACGGCGGCCGGCCGTGTCACGACGTCCTCGCAGCCACGGCCCGCCTCGATCATCGCGATCACGGCGGTCGGCCGCCCCTGGGCCCGCCGCAGGCGGTTCAGGACGGGGCGCGTCGATTCTTCGTCCATGTGCACGTGATTCCCCTTCGGTCCCGACCATAATACCCAGGGGGGTATCCACTCCGGAGCCCCGTCGCCCCCACCGGGGCTTCGCCGGCGAGGCCCGCGGCCTCGACTCCGGGGCGAACCCCTCTTGGCGCACACCGGCCGACACGACCCCACCCGCCCCCGCCCCAGTCGATACCCCCCAGGGTATTTGACATCGCGGGCGGCACTCCGTACGGTCGAATCAGCGATACCCCATAGGGTATCCATCGCGATCCGGCACTCACGGCCGCCGCCACGCCGGTTCCCGGCGGGCCGAGAGCCGGGTGCGACCGCCACCCCGTGCGCCCACCCCCGCACCGGGCCGCCCCGCGATCTGCCGAATACCCCCCAGGGTATAGATCCCGTCCTGTTCCGGAGGTTCCGTGTTCTTCTCGCAGTACTACCTCGAGTGCCTGTCCCAGGCGTCGTACATGATCGCCGACGAGACCACCGGCCAGGCCGTGATCGTGGACCCGCGCCGGGACGTGTCGGAGTACCTGAACGACGCCGAGGCCCACGGCTTCACCGTGGTGGGCGTCATCAACACGCACTTCCACGCGGACTTCGTCGCCGGTCACCTGGAGGTGGCCGACCGCACCGGCGCGTGGATCGGCTACGGGCACCGGGCCGAGACCGAGTACGCGATCCGGGGGCTCGCCGAGGGCGACGTCATCGGCCTCGGCGACGTGACGCTGAAGATCATGGAGACGCCGGGCCACACGCCGGAGTCGATCAGCGTCCTGGTGTACGAGCACGCCGACGACGCCGTCCCGTACGGCGTGCTGACCGGTGACGCGCTGTTCATCGGCGACGTCGGCCGCCCGGACCTGCTGGCCTCGGTCGGGGTCACCGCCGACGAGCTGGGCGCGATGCTGCACGACAGCGTGCAGAACAAGCTGATGGGGCTGGCCGACGACGTACGGGTCTTCCCCGCCCACGGCGCCGGTTCGTCCTGCGGCAAGAACCTGTCCACCGAGCGGCAGTCGACGATCGGCGAGCAGCGCGCGACGAACTACGCCTGTGCGCCGATGAGCGAGCGGGACTTCGTCGCCCTCGTGACCGCCGGCCAGTCGGCGGCCCCCGGCTACTTCGCCTACGACGCGGACCTCAACCGCCGGGAGCGGGAGCTGTTCGACCCGGCGAGCGCGTCGCGGGCGCTGGGCGTGGCGGACTTCCTGGCCCGGCGCGCGGCGGGCGCGGTGGTGGTCGACGCGCGTGATCCGCAGGAGTTCGCCGCCGGTCACGCGCGCGGCGCGGTCAACGTGCCCGCGGACGGCCGGTTCGCCGAGCAGGCCGGCACCGTGCTGCCGTCCGGTGCGGAGCTGCTGGTCGTGGCGCCGGAGAACCGGGAGGAGGAGATCGTCACCCGGCTCGCCCGGATCGGCTTCGACCGCGTCGCCGGGTATCTGGCCGCACCCGACGAGGCGCTCGCCGCGATGGCCGACGAGGTCTCCCCGGCCAGCCGCCTGACCGCCGTCCAGCTCCGCGCCGAGCTGGACGGGCCGAACCCGCCGGTCGTCGTCGACGTCCGCAACTGCGGCGAGCGCGGCGAGAACGGGTTCATCGAGGGTGCCCTGCACATCGCCCTGGGCGAGCTGCCGCGCCGCCTCGACGAGATCCCGCGCGACAAGCCGCTGGTCCTGCACTGCGCGGGCGGTCACCGCTCCTCGATCGCCGCGAGCCTGCTGCGCCACCACGGCTTCGACGACGTCTCCGACGTGCTCGGCGGCTGGGCCGCCTGGGCCCTGGCGAACACGCCCGCCGCCGCCTGACCCGCCGCCTTCCCCTCTTCCCACCGCCGGCGTCCCGCACGGGACCTCCTTCCGGCGAGCCCTGTGCGGGCGCGCCCGCTCTCCCGCGTTCCGTTCCCGTTCCGCTGCCTCTCCACGGAGTAGTCCTCATGACCACCGACGCTTCCCGTACCTCCGTCTTCACCCCCGCCGCCCTTCAGCACCTGATCGAGACCGGTGACGGCCCCCGTCTGATCGACGTGCGGACGTCCGGCGAGTTCGAGACCGGCCACATCCCCGGCGCCCACAACGTGCCCCTGGACACCCTGCGCGAGCACCGTGCGGAGCTGCGCGGGCACCTGGACGAGGACGTGGTGCTGGTCTGCCGCGCCGGATCCCGCGCGGCGCAGGCCGAGGAGGCGCTCGCCGAGGCGGGCCTGCCGAACCTGCGGGTCCTCGACGGCGGCATGATGGCCTGGGAGGCTTCCGGCGCCCCGGTCGACCGCGGTCGGCAGCGCTGGGCACTGGAGCGTCAGGTCCGTCTCGTCGCCGGCTCGATCGTGCTCGTCAGCGGCGTCGTGGGGTTCTTCGTCCCCGGCGTGCACCTGATCGGCACCGCGATCGGCGCCGGGCTGACCTTCGCCGCGCTCAGCAACACCTGCGCCCTGGGCATGATGCTGTCCAAGCTGCCGTACAACCGGGGCCCGCGCACCGATGTCGGCACCGTCGTCGCCTCCCTGAAGAGCGGGTCCCGAGCGTCGGGGAGCGGGTCCTGAGCGTCCCGCGGCCGCCCCGGCCGACGGCCCCGGGCTGAGGGCCGTCCCGGGAACCCCGCTCGCGGTGGCCGCCCCGATGTCCTCCCCCGGCCCCGCCGGCGTCCCGCTCGGCCGGGGGCCGGGCCCGGCGGGCGGCACCGCGCGGGGCCGGCCGCCGAGGGCACCGTCCGCGCCACGCGGAGCGGGCCGCCCAGGTCCCGGCAGCCCCTCGCGGAGGCATCGCGCGGCGGAACCGCCGCCTCCCCCCGTTCTCGACGCCTCCCCGTTCTCGACGCCGCCGCCGGTGGGGCGGTCGCCGTCGACGACTCCGCTCCGCCACCGGGTCGGCCCGTCGTCACCGGCCCAGCGGGCGGCCGCCCGGTACCGCACCCGGTCCCGGGCCGCCGGTGGCCGCTCCGGCTCCCGCACGACGTACCCGCACGACCGCACGAAAGAGGTCCCGTGATGTTCCCGTTCTCCCGAGACAAGAAGCGCGTCACCGTCGAGGAGGCCCGTCGGCGCACCCTGGGCGCCGACGCCCCGGACGTCCTGCTGGACGTCCGCGAGCGGGGCGAGTGGACCGCCGGGCGGGCGCCCGGCGCGATGCACGCGCCACTGTCCGCCCTGGTCACGGGGGCGGCGCTGCCGAAGGCCGCCCGGGGCAGGCCGCTGACGGTGATATGCCGCAGCGGGAACCGCTCGCAGAAGGCCGCCGAGCTGCTCCGTGCGCGCGGCGCGGAGGCGGTGGACGTCAAGGGCGGGATGAAGCAGTGGGCCGCCGCCGGATACCCGGTGGTCGGCGGAAGCGGCGACGAGGGCTCGGTGGCATGACCGCCCTGATCCTCGCGCTGGTGGCCGGAGCCGTCGTCGGCCTGGCGCTCGGCGGCCTCGGCGGTGGCGGCAGCGTTCTGGCCGTCCCGGCCCTGACCTATCTGATCGGCATGGAGCCCGCCGAGGCGATCACCACCAGCCTGATCATCGTCACCCTGACGTCCGTCACCGCGCTCGCCGGGCACGCCCGGGACGGCAACGTGGCCTGGCGGACCGGACTGCTGTTCGCGGCGGCGGGCATCGTCCCCGCCATGCTCGCCGGTACGGCCGCCGGGCATCTGCCCCAGGCGGGGCTGACCGTCGCCTTCGCCGCCGTCGCGGGACTCGCCGCGCTGCGCATGCTGCGTCCCTCGTCCGCCGCGGCCGGGGGCGAGGTGCGCCCCGTCGGGGCCGGTGCCGCCGGTGCCGGGCTCGGCGCCGTGACCGGGCTGCTGGGTGTGGGCGGCGGATTCCTCGCCGTGCCCGCCCTGACGCGGGTGCTCAACCTCCCGATGCGCCGGGCCATCGGCACCAGTCTGCTGGTCATCACCATCAACTCCGCCGCCGCGCTCGGCGCCCGGGCCGGTACCGGAGTCCATCTGGACTGGGCCGTCATCGCGCCCTTCACCGCCGCCGCGATCCTCGGTGCCTGGGACGGCAAACGCCATGCGCGACGGCTCAGCGGCAACACGCTGCAGCGCGTCTTCGCCTACGCCCTGCTCGCGGTCGCGGCCTTCATGCTCGCCGACGCGTTCGTCTGACCCCTCCGCCGCTTCCGTGCCGCCCGCCGTGCCGGTCCCGGGCGGTGCCGCGCGGTCCCGGCTCCACCGGGCCGGGTGGGGCACCGTGGTGCGGGCGCGCCCCGCGATGGCAGGATGGCCGGCGACAAGGGCGACGGCGGAACGAGGAAGCCGGTGTGAATCCGGCGCGGTCCCGCCACTGTGATCGGCGAGCGGATCCCAGGACGGCCACGGCCCCAGCGGGCCGGAAGGCCGGGACGGGCATCGACCCGAGAGCCAGGAGACTCACGCGGTCGCCCCCTCGACGAACCACGGGGCGGATCTCCCCGGAGAGAGGAACGGCACCGCATGCCCGCGACGCCGACCGGACGAACCACTGACGGCACCCCCACCGGAGCGGCGGACGGCCCCGTGCCGTGCCGTGTCGTCGTGTGCCGCGACTGCTGCTGCGGCAGCCCCAAGGTGACCGGCGTCGACCACGCCGCCCAGACGGCGCGTCTGCGCGCCCAGGTCCCGGTGCGGGTGTCCGCCTGCCTGGACGTCTGCGACCAGGCCAACGTCGTCGTCGTACTGCCCTCCGCCGCGGGCCGGGCCGCCGGGGCCCGGCCCGTCTGGCTGGGCCTGGTCAACGACCCGGACGCGACCGAGGACGTCGCCGCCTGGGCACGCGCCGGCGGACCGGGCGTCGCGCCCCTGCCGGACATCCTCGACCTCTACGCCATCACGCCGCCGCGACGGCGTACGGCCCGACGGCGTACGGCCTCGTGATCGTGCGGACGGAGAACCGGGGAGGAGTCGGCACCGCGCACCGGGCCCGTGCCTCGTCCGCGTCCGTCACCGCCGCGCTGCGGGACGTGGCGGATCTCGGCGGCTTCTTCGCCCTGCGGACCGGCGGACGGGACGACGGCTGGCACCCGGTCGCCCGTTCCTACGCGGAGGGCTTCACCGACCTCGCCGAAGCCGTCGCCCGCCGCCACCGCACCCGGGAGCCGCGCGTCGACGTCTCCATCGCCCAGCTCGGCCATGCCGCGCGCCTCTGGTCACCGGCGCTGGCCTGCGTCGTCCTGCACGGGATCGTGCTCGACCTCGACGGGCTGCAACGGGCCGACGACGGACCGGCCCTCCGGCTGCCCCGGCCCGCCGGACTGCACGTCGACCGGCTCGACGACGGCCCCGCCCACGCGCTGTACCAGCAGGTGACACGCCATCTGTCGGCGCTGGCCGACGGCCTGCGCGTGAAGGTCGCCCCGCGGCTGCTGGACGGCAACTCGGCGTCGGCGCTCGCCGAGGCGGCCCGCGCCCTGCTGGCGCACCGCCCCGCCGCACGCGGACCGCTCACCGACCTCACGACCACGCTGCTGGACACCGGACGCCTGGCGGGCACCGGCACGCTCACCGGCCCCGACCTCACGTTCCGCCGCCTGAGCTGCTGCCTCTACTACCGCGCGCCGGACGGCTCGAAGTGCGGCGACTGCGGTCTCGCCGGCCGCGCGCGGGGGCGGGCGCCGCGGTGAGGCACGTCGGAGCGCGCCGGACAGCGGTCGGAGCGGCCCGGACCGGGGCCGGACACGGCCGCCGAAAGCCGCCCCGCCGGGTCCGTCCCTCGTGGCCCGTCGGCCCCGGCCGAGGGCGCCGGTCCCCGGCCGGTGCCCGGAAATGACCGAGGGCCGGTTCCGGATGACTCCGGAACCGGCCCCGACCCGCGACTGTCTCCAGTCGGGACGACAGGATTTGAACCTGCGACCCCTTGACCCCCAGTGAACGAAACACCGTCCACAGAGGTCTGTGAGTTCCGGGGAGTGCACAAACGTCCAGGTCAGGGCCAGCTTTTCCGGCTCGTTCCACGGAGTCCGTGAGATCTGCGTGAGACGACGAAGCCCCGGCTCGGTGGAGTTCACCGGCCGGGGCTTCGCCGCGCCTTGGGGCGGTCAGTTTTGCTCGTCGCCCTCGGCCTCTGCGCCGACGGCGGGCGGCTCGGGTTCAGCCGGGGCCGTACTGATCCGCAGGCATCCGTCCGTGCCGAACAGCTCGATCAACTGGGACAGATGGGCGCGCGCCGCGCTGCGGCCGGGGGTCTCTCCCGTGGTCACCCGCGCCCCTCCAGGTCCGCCCACACGATCTTGCCCCAGCGCCGCTCATCCGTGCCCCAGTCGGCGGCCAGCACCGCCACGAGGCGCAGACCGCGCCCGCCTTCTTCACTGTCGTCGGCTTCGCGCTGCAACGGCCGCGCCCGGGAGAGATCCGCGACGCCGACACGTACCCGCGCAGCGCCGGGACGGTCGATGACGACCCGGATGGATTCCCGCCGGGCGTGCTGCACGGCGTTGGCCACCAACTCGGAGACGATCAGCGCCCCGTCCTCGGCCAATGCGTCCAGCCCCCAGACGGCACAGGCGGTACGAAGCAGGCGCCGCGCGGTGGCTGCGCTCTCGGGCTGCCTCGGCAGGGTCTCGCTGTACCCGGGGTGCCCGGTCTGGCGGGCCCGGGTTGTAGGTTGCGGCATGTCGGTCTGCTTCCTTCAGATCGGCCAGCCCCGGGGCCGTTCGCGCGGTCGCCGGGGCGCTTCGCGTTCAGGTAACCGGGGTGCGTGATCATGCGGAGGAGCCAACCAGGGGGCCAGGGAGGGGCCACACTAGATACGGAAGGGGGCCACCATGAGCGACACCACCGAGCGACGCCGCGAGTTCGGCGCCTACCTCGCCGATCTGCGGCGGCACTCCGGCCGCTCGCAGCGGCAGTTCGCCGCCGTGCTGTGCGCCGTGTCCGGCGCCCAGTCGATCACACGGCACGAGGTCTCCCGATGGGAGCGCGGGGAGCGCATCCCGGACGCGTGGCTGCCCACCTTCGCCCAGGTACTCGGTGTGCCGCTGCGTGAGCTGGAGCAGGCCGCCGCGTACGCCCGGGGGGATGCTCAGGCCACCCTTCCCGGGGTCGCGGCCACCCTCGCGGACTTTCTGCCCGACGGGGACGCGCTGGAGCCCCTGGCGACCCCCCGTGGCCGTCGGATCGGCGCCACCACCGTGGACGGCCTGGCGGCTCGCGTCCACGGCCTCCGGCTCGCGGACGATGTGCTGTCCGGCGGAGACCTGATCGCCCCCGCCTTCCGCGAGCTGCGCGCCGCCGTCCGCCTGTACCGCGAGTCCGAGCACTCCGAGGAGACGGGGCGCGGCCTGCTCGTACAGATCGGGGAGTTGGGCCAGATCGCCGGATGGATCGCCTCCGACGCCGGTCGGGGTGACGACGCGGAGCACGCCTACCGGCTCGGACTCTCGGCCGCCCGCCAGGCCGGGGACGCGCCGCTGGTGGCACAACTCGCGGGCAGCCTCGCCTACCACCTGACGAACAGCGGCCGGGAACGGAAGGGCCTGGAACTGGCGAAGGCAGCGGTCTCCGAGGCCGGGCCGGACGCTCCGGCCACAACCCGCGCCCTGTTCCTGGACCGCGTGGCTTGGGCGCACACGCGTGCCGGGGAGGCGCAACCGGCCCTGCGGGCTCTCGGGGAGGCCCACGCCGCGCTGGATGCCACGGACGGCCCTCCCGCGCCGACGTGGGCCTATTGGGTGAACCGCGAGGAGCTGGAGGTCATGGACGCCCGGGTGTTCACCGAGCTGCGCCGCCCGCTGCGCGCGGTGCCGCTACTCCAGGACGTGCTGGGACGCTACGACGCCACCCACGCCCGGGAGGTCGCGCTGTACCGCTCATGGTTGGCCGTGGCGCTGGCGGACGCGAACGAGCCCGAGCAGGCTGCTGAAGAGGCCCGCCGCGTCATCGACACGTCCGGCGATCTTTCCTCGGAGCGCACGGCGGAACGGGCCCGGACGGTCCTCCACCGGCTGAAGGATTACGAGGACGTGCCCGAGGCGCGCGAAGTACTGGCCGACTACGGACACTTGCTGCTGGCTTAGGGGTACGCCACTCGTTTCCGGTCGGTCAAGCTAGCAAAGTGCCTTCAGCGAAGGCGTCGAGGAAAGAGGAACTTTGCCCGATCAGCAGACACCACTGCGCCTGTCATACGAGCCGGATGACTATTTGTGCACATGGAATATCCCCGACGGAAAGGGGGGCAGCACTGAACTCCCAGGCCAATTGGAAGTACTGCCGAACCGTGCGCCAAAGGGTTCCGTGTATGGCCGCCTTCCGCTAAACCGCGACGAGCCCCAAGAAGGAGTGTTCTCCTTCTCTTTCCCGCAGGTTGTAGAAGCTCCAGTCCTATCAGGGACATTGGCCAATGGTGGATCAGTAATCCTTCTTGACGCCCACATTACTTACTGGACCATGAACCAAGGGCACGTGACTGGCAGCGCGGCCCTCTTGAGCAAAGGTGGGGAATTCTTTGGTCGGCGCAGTCCACAAATGGCGCCCGAACATGACAATGAAATCCCCCTTGTGTCGTCAATAGAATTTCAGATAACAGCACTCGATGCACTTACCGGAACTGCACCAATCGCGAGCGTGCAGACTCCAGGCGTACATCCGGACAATCCCAAGGGTTTGTGGAGTGCCAATCTTAACCTGGAAGCACGAGCTGAGTGGTCAAAGGAAGGCGTGGAGCTTTCCGTTGGCTACAACGGCCGAATGCGAACCGCAGACGGATTTGAATTTCGCCTTTGTTTTAGCCCGGTAGCGACGGTCACCTTTCAACGAGGCGTATCGCTTCGGGTTGCATTTGACGAGTTCATAGAGCCGCTCCGACGGATCAGCTCAATCGCAACTGGTAAGCCCCAGGATCTGACGTACGTAGCAGTAAGGCTGACTGACATTGCGGGTCAGTACCAGGTGTACGGCACCGGTATCACGCAGGCTCCATTTGCTAGCTCAGAAAAAGACGTTAGGAATCACCGGAGTGCCATCAGAGCTAAAGCTGACGAACTATCCCTTTTGGACCTGGTTCTCGAATGGCGCAAATATTCAGCAGAGCACCACCCTTTGGTGGAAACATATGGCTCAATGTTGCACGCACACGACCAGCACCCACGGTCGCGCTTCTTGCTGCTAATCCAAGCATTGGAAGGTCTGCACGGATACGAAACCCGCAACGAGTACGACCAACGCCGGCTTAGCCATCTATCCAAGCGAGATCAGGTCATTGACAGCCTGAGCAGCGTAGCTGACCGCGACGTGATGCAATTCTTGAAGAAGTTCCTTTCGAAGAACCCTCCCACGAGCCTCGATGCCGTATTGAAGTCCATGACTGGCGCGCTCCCTGTTGACATCATGGACCGCATTGCGGCGACCTCACTCGTTACAGAGGCCATGTCCAACCCCTCAGTAAAAACACCGGCAAATGCGCTGCGCATCGTTCGGAATAACCTTGCGCACGGCACGCGAGGCTACGATGCGTTCGAACTTGATGAAGTGGTGCGCATCCTCGAATTGGCAGTACGGGCTCATTCACTGAGAATCCTGGGGTGCCCAGATGACGTAGTGAAACGAGTCTTCGAGGAATCTGATTGATCAATCGGCTCGCCTGGGTTCTCGTTACACGCAGGAAGCCGCAGCGCTCACGGGCTACGGCTTCCTGGTGTTCAGGCGGCGGGGAGTTCCGGCCGCCCCTCGGCGGCCATGCCCCGCAGGAGACCGGCCATCACCTCCGGGACGCGGGCGCGCTGCGCGGCCGTCAGTTCCAGGGCGTCCAGCGCCCGGTTCATCGCCTCGAACATGATCTTCGTCTGGACCTCGGCCAGCGTCACCAGGCGCTCTTCCACGCCCATGCGGGCCGCGAGGTCGCACATCTTCAGCAGCCGGTCCCGTTCCTCCCCGTACAGCCGCACCCAGCCATTCACGGCCGCGCTGTACGTGGTGTCCACGCCGGGGAACTCCCCTCCCTGGCGCTCCACTTCGGAGGTCATGTCCCACACCAGGGCGTCCGCCTCGGTCTCCTGCACCCGCTCCAGCAGCCACGCCACGTGGCCCGCCGCCTGCCGGATGAGCCGGGAGACGACGACCGCCGGGTCTTCTTGCGGACCGTCCACGTCCCCGTAGGTGCGCAGGAACTCGGCCGTGGCCTCCCGGCGCTGCGCAGCGGCCCGCACCTGTGGTGCTGCGCCACCGTGCATCCGGCACACGGTCGCCCCGGTGACCGCCATGCCACGACACCGGCCGCCGGACCGCGTACGGGCCGTACAGCGGCCGTCCTCGGGCGTCTCCGGGCCGATTCCGCCGCCGGTGGCCGACTGGATGCGCGCACGGGGTCCGCGCCCTCCGGACGCGCGCATGGGGTCGTTCGCGCTCATGCTGCCTCGGCTCCCTTCCGGGCGCCCTGCACGCCCGCCTGACGGCCGTTCACGCCCAGGACCGGACCGGTTGCCGCCGGGCGCTCCAGCGGCACCACGGTTGCGCCCTGGCCGTCCTCCGGCTGCACCTCGGGGCGCCCCGCGCGGTGGGTGCCGTGCCACCACACGCTGAACATCAGCACGCCGGTCGTGGCCGCGCTCCCGGCGCAGGCGCTCAGCATCATGGACTGGTTCATGATCTTGCTCCTCAACTGTTGTTGATCTTGCTGTGCGTTCCGCCCCCCTTTCAGGGGGGGGCGGAAACGTGCACCTCGGCCGCGTGTACCGCGTGCACCTGAGCGTGTAGCTGTGACCTGCGGCTTTGCCGGGACCGTGCACCCGGCGTGCCCCGCGTGCACCTGCACGCCGAAAACGCCGCGTGCACCTGTTCGTGCACCCCTGCACGGCCTCGTGCGGGCGGTCAGAACAGGGCGCCGGACGGGGCCCGGTAGACCGTGCCCGCGCCCGCCGGACCGGCCTTCGCCTCCAACTGCCCGGCCTCCACGAGCTTGGCCAGACGGCGCCGCGCCTTCTCCTTCTGCGCCGCGCTCGGCTTCTCCGTCTCGAAGATCGCCTTGGCCGCGTCCAGGGCGGAGATCCCGCCCCGGCTCGCACCGGCCAGCGCCACGAGATCCGCCGTGTGGTGCACGGTCGTGGTGCCGGTGGTGTGGTCGTGCAGCAGACGGAACGGGCCCACCTCCGCGAACGGCTGCTTCAGGTGACGCAGGCTCACGATCGGGTCGCCCGCCTCACCCCACAGCGAGATCACCGAGCCCGAGCCCGACGTGATCCACGTAGAGCCGTAGATGTCCGCGAGGGTGTTCGGCTCGGCGCCGTTCGCGCCACGCTTCACCGTGTGGTGCAGTTCCAGCACTTGCACGCCCTCCCGCAGCGCGAACTGCCGCGCCCGGTTCCACCCGGCCCCCACCTCGTCGTCGGACAGCCCAATGGCCGCGTCCTTCAGCGAGTCCACGACCACGGTGTCCGCCCCGGCCTGCTCGCACATGCACATCAGGGTCTCGGGGTGGCGGGCGAGGTCCGCCGGAGGCGGCCCCTCCCACACCACGAGGCGTTCGCTCAGCCGGTGCGGGTCGTCCCCGGCGAAGATGCGCGCCCCGGCCCGCCGGGTCTGCGCCGGGCGGTCCATCGCGAGCAGCAGGACCCGCTTACCGGGTGCCACCGGGAACCCGAGCACCGTCGGCTGAAGGCCGATGCGCGCCCGGATGATCTGGTGTGCGAGCGTCGTCTTGCCCACTCCCTGCGGAGCCCCGATCAGCAGGGCCTCACCTTCGGCCCACAGGATCTCTTCGCCGTGTCCCCACACCGCCGGAGGCACCTCGGGGACGTTGTGGAAGAACGCCCCGCCGGGCTGGAGCAACTGCACCACGGCAGCCACCTCGGCCTGCTCGTGCTGCCGTGTCTCGGTGTCCCAGATGGACCGCATGGTCTTCAGCAGGTCCGCTTCCCCAATCGGGTCGGCGGACGCGGCGTTGGCGGCGCGCACCATGTCCGAGTACCAGGACCACCCGCGCGGCGGGGCGAACTTCCAGGCGTCGCCCGCGTAGTGCCCGGCCACGGCCGCCAGCCAGTTGTTCCCGCGCGCCGGGTCGTCGGCCGGAAGGGACAGCAGGTGGGAGAGCTGAGACCCCGACGGCCGGCCAGCTACCACGCTGCCACCCGTACCGGGCTGCGCCGTGCAGGCCAGTTCCGCCACCCAGCCGGGCAGCGGCGCCGGTTCGGCGTCGTGGACGACCGTGTAAACGTCGTCCGTCTTGGACCCCGGCACCATCACGTAGGCACGCGGACCCGTCTTGAAGTCCACGGCCTCCCCGAGCGCGTTCGAGTAGCCGTCCGTCTTGCCGCCGGTCTCTCCCTCGGGGAGCCGGAAGACCATCTGGAGGCCCCCGCGCCCCGTCCGGTACGTGAGCGTCTTGGGCATGTCCTGATCGGCGCTCAGCGCCTCCCAGGTAGCCTCACCCGGCTTGCCCCCGGCCACGTCCACGTCCACGACGGCGCGGCCGGTGAGGGTCTGCCCGATGTTGAGCAGCCCGGACGGCCCCCACTTCATCCACCACATGCGGATCTCGTCGGGGTCGGTGGTGGCGTCCTTCGAGCCGTTCCGGTGCCACACCCCGCCCTTGCCCTTCCAGTCGCGCGGGTGCTTGCCGGGCGACTTGCAGGCGTAGCTGCCGCAGGTGCACCCGTCCTCGGTCACACGGTGCGCGGGAAAGACCTTGATGCCCTCGGCCGCGAGCGCCAGGGCCGCCGCCAGCAGGCCATCAGGGTCCGCCAGAGCGCCGTTCCCGGCCTCGGTGGACTCCGGGGCCGCCGGGGTCGGTTCGGGGCGCTCGGCACCCTTCTCGTACTTCACGACTCGCTCCCCGCCTGCTGCTCGAACAGCTCGGCCAGGCGGCGCCAGAAGGCATCCCACGGGTCCGCCGGAGCGCTCGCCCGTACTTCGTGCACCCGGCCGCCGGAGGGCTCCGGCTCTCCGGCCGTCTCGTTGCGGATCACGTCCACGGCGAGCCCTCCTTGGTGGGGCGCATAGCGATGACGACCCGCAGTTCGTTCACCGGCTGACCGGTCTCCCGCGCCACAGCCTCGAAGGCGTCGCAGGAGTCGCGGATGATCTCCGCGTTGTACTGCTCGTCCGTCTTGGACGGCTTCCAGTTGCGCCCCTCGTGAGCACTGGACTTGTTCATTTCGGCCCCTCTACGCGGCAGTTGGCGTATCCGGTGCGGGCCGATGGGGATCGTCTGGGGAGACCGGAGACCAGGCGAGAGGGGCGGTATCCTGAAGGCGTAGATACCGGGCTCCCAGCGGGTCGGTCTGCACTTCGTCAGCTAGAGCGGCGTTCACCTCCAGGGGCGCCGCTCTCGCGTTTCCGGGGTCAGGGCAGCGGCAGCACCGCGCAGTGCTCCGCGTGGTCCTGCGCCACCTCCAGGGCGCCGTCGTCGCGCCGTCCGTGGCCGCACCCCGAGCACTCCCAGCGCGGCCCCATCTCGTCCTCGGTGACGGTGACCCGAGCGTCCGTGTGGACGGCGCGGAACTCGCGCTCCACCGGGGCGATCTGCTGCTGCGTCACGCTGCACCTCCGGGTGCGTTGAAGGACACGGCCAGACACTCCCGGCCGTGATGCTGCGCTGCGTGGTGCGGGTCGTCGGTGGTCTCCGACCGGCCGCAGCCGGAGCAGGCCCACCGGCCGCCCTGGACACGCACACGGCCGCCCTGGCGGGTGCTGTAGCCGTCGGGGTTCTCCGGCTGCTTCGGGCCGCTCACGGAGCCGTCCACCGGCGTCCAGGACACGTCACACCGCCCGGCACTTCGCCGCGTGGGCCTCGGCGCGCTCGCGGGCCACGTCGTCCCAGCCGTAGCCCAGTTCGTCGCGCTTTCCGCACCCGGCGCAGTGGTAGTACGACACCTCGCCCTCGGCGGTGCGCGCCGTGGTGACGATGTTCCCGCCCACGGTGCGGTACTGCTTGCCAATGTGGTCGCCGCGCTCGGGCGCCTTCGAGACCTCGTGGTCACCGGCCGCGTTGGACAGGTCGTACTGCCACTCGGCGTCGATCAGCTCGTACCGCTCCTCGCGGGTGATGTTGGCCAGGGGGCCTTCCTGTGCGGGGGCCGCCACGATGCGGCCGTCTCCGTCGGTCTTGAAGTTCATGATCAGCTCCTAGCTGAAGTGGTGGCGCGGCAGGTAGCCGCTGGGGGTGGTGGTGCACCCGGCCGCGTGCGTGCGGGCCGCATCGGTGCCTTCGCCCCGGTCCCCGCACGAAGTGCAGGCCCAGACCCGTACGCCGGGGCGGTCGGGGTGGTTGGAGGTCTCCACGCGCCCGCCGCCGTCGGCGCAGAGCACGTAGCGCGACTCCAGGGCGGCCACGTCAGGCCGCCACGAGCGCCGCAGCGGGCGGGGTGGGGTCCGGGTCGCCGGTCTCCAGCAGGCGCACCAGAGAGGCCGTCACAACGGCCGTACGGCGCCCGACACGGATCGTCCGGACGGGCAGGTCCCCGCGCTTGATCTGGTCGTACAGCGCGGACTTCCCGCAGCCGAGCGCCAGGGCGCAGCGGGTGATGCTGATGGTGGCGGGCCAGGTCTTGATCTCCGCCAGGGTCGGAGCCGAATTTGCGGTTACAGCCGTCGTCATTTCCAGTCCCTTCCGATCCTCGGTCGGTCGTTCCGTGTGATTCCAGGTAATCACTAGATACAGGAAGGTCCGGAACACTAGATGCGCAGGTCAGGATGTAGATACGGGCCTGCACTGGGGAGCTTGGTAGCTTGGCAGCTCCCTTGATCAGGGCCTTTAGTCGAGCATAACGAGATGGCAAAATCTCACAGTGCAACATTGGACGTGTAAACGCTCTAGATGCGGAATGCGCATCGCCTTGATGCGAAGTTCGCATCAGTGCTACCTTGCTGCTATGCCCAAAACCACACGTCCTTGGGGCGAACTGACGAAGCAGGTCGCACGCACCGTGCGTGACCTGCGAGAACGACGCCAGTGGACGACCGACGACCTGTCCCGTCGGCTCACCGAAGCGGACTATCCACTCGCGCAGTCCGGAGTGGCCCGCCTGGAGAGCGGCGGGCGGCGGATCACCGTGGACGACCTGGAAGCCCTCGCGGCCGTCTTCGGCGTCCACCCCACGACCCTGCTCTCCTCGGGCACCCCCGAAGCCGATCCGTGCGCCGTCTACGGCCACAGCTACGACGCTCGCAAGATCACAGGCCCCGGTCCGCGCACCTGCAACGACTGCGGCCACACCGAGGAACTGGGGGACTGACCATGCCCGACCCGATCAAGAAGCTGCCGCCCAACCGAAGGGGCCAGATCAGGTACCGCGCCGTGATCGACATCGGTTACGAGCCGCAGACGGACAAGGCCACCGGCGAAGTGATCACCGACCCGGCCACCGGCGAGCCGAAGATGAAGCGGAAGCAGCTCACCATCACGAAGGACACGAAGACGGCGGTGAAGGACGAGCTGGCCCGCATCCGCCACCAGCGCAGCGCGGGCACGTACGTGGCCCCCGCGAAGATGACCGTCAGCGCCCTGCTGGACCTGTGGCTGAAGTCGGCCACGCGCGACGTGGAAGAGGCCACGGCCAGCAACTACAACAACGCTCTACGGCCCGTGCGGAAGTACCTCGGGCACAAGCCCGTCCAAGAGTTGAGCGAAGAGGACGTGGAAGCGTTCATCGACTGGATGGTGTCCGAGGGGCGGCAGCGCGGCGGCAAGCCTGGAACGGGCCTCGGCATACGGTCGGTGCGCCTCACCCTGGGGCGCCTGCGCTCGGCGCTGAACCTCGCGGTGCGGCGCGGCCTGGTGGTTCGCAACGTGGCGGAGCATGTGACGATCTCGAAGCAGGCCAAGGAGAAGGCGCAGAAGAACGCGGCCACGCACAAGCCGTGGAACGAGGACGAGGTGAAGCGGTTCCTGGAGGGCATTCAGGGACACCGGTCCTACGCCCCCATGCTGCTCGCCCTGATCGCAGAGCGTCCGGCGGAAGTGTGCGGCGCCCGCTGGAGCCCGGACGTGGACCTGACGGCCGGGACGATCGCCGTCGGCACCAACACGCGGACGATCGTCTACGACCGCACCCAGGAGAGGGGGCAACGGAACAAGGTCGTGGAGAAGGGGGCGAAGACCGAGGCCGGGAAGCGCACCCTGCCGCTACCGAAGCCGGTCCTGCGGGCGCTGAAGGCGTTCCGCGCCGCTCAGGCGGCGGAGAAGCTGGCCGCCGGGGAGGCGTACGAGGACAGCGGGTACGTCCTCGTGGACGAGCTGGGGCAGCCGTGGAAGACGGACAAGCTCCGGCGCGAGGCGCACAAGCTGATGGCCACCACGGGCGTGCGGAAGGTGCGGCTGTACGACGCACGGCACGCCTGCCTGTCGTGGATGGCGAACAACGGGGTGCCGGACACGGTGGTCTCCGCGTGGGCCGGTCATTCGGACCTCGGGTTCACGAAGCGTACCTACGTGCACCCCGACCCGCAGTCGTTGAAGGCGGGTTCGGAGAAGCTGGCCGAACTGCTCGGCTGACCTTGATCAACAGCGTTTGTGAGAAATTGTGAGACGGCGGCCCTGGAAACGATCAAGAGGGGCCCCGAAGGACCCCTCTGACCTTGTACTTCACCGTCGGGACGACAGGATTTGAACCTGCGACCCCTTGACCCCCAGTCAAGTGCGCTACCAAGCTGCGCCACGTCCCGGTGGTGGTTCCGCGCGGTGGGCGCGCGGTCACGCGGAGCACTGTACCCCAATCACCCGGTCATCCCGAAGCCGACGGAGGCGCGGGACAATCGGGGTATGGACAGTCCGAGCGATCTTCCGAGGGACGCCGGCGGCGTCCCGCCCCGCCCCGTGGCCGCGCGGGAGCGTGACGCGCGGGACCGCGACGAGCAGGGGCGGGCCCGCAACGCCCGGCCGCGTGACGGGCTCGGGCGGCCCCTGCCGTACGGCGCGCCCGGGGTGGAGCGGCAGCCCGAGGGCGTGGTGCGCACGCCCGAGGAGACGGTCGGCGAGGCGCAGCGGCTGCTGGACGGCGGCCGGCCCTTCCACGCGCACGAGGTGTTCGAGGACGCCTGGAAGTCGGGTCCCGCCGGGGAGCGGGAGCTGTGGCGGGGCATGGCCCAGCTCGCCGTGGGGCTGACGCACGCGGCGCGCGGCAACGCCGTCGGCGGCGCCAGGCTGCTGCGGCGCGGCGCCACCGCGGTGACCCGGTGGACGGCGTCGGCGACCGGGCGGGAACGGCCGTACGGGCTCGATGTCGCCGGACTCACCTACTGGGCGCGGGAGTTGGCCGAGGAGGTGGACGAGGGCGTGGCGGTGGACGCGGGCGCGCGGGCGCCCCGGCTGCGCGGCTGAGCGCGCGGGCCCCTCCCACCGCGGGGCGGCGCCCACGGCCGGGCCCCTCCCCCGCCCGTGGGCGCCCCCCGGTACCGGTGGTGCCCGCGGGGTACGGCAGACTCGGGGCGTGCGGAAGATTCATGTCATCGGTATCGGCGCGGGCGACCCGGATCAACTGACCCTCCAGGCGGTCAGGGCGATGCGGGACACGGATGTGTTCTTCGTCCTGGACAAGGGCGAGGTGAAGGCCGACCTGACCCGGTTGCGCCGGGACATGCTGGAGGCGCATCTGCCGGAGGGGTCGTACCGGGTCGTGGAGGCCCGCGATCCCGACCGGGACCGTACGGCGGGCGGCAGCGCCTACGCCGCGGCCGTCGACGACTGGCGCGGCGCCCGGTCCGAGATCTGCGAGCGGCTGATCGCCGGGGAACTGGCCGAGGACGGCACCGGCGCCTTCCTGGTGTGGGGCGACCCCACCCTGTACGACAGCACACTGGCCGTTCTGGACGGGATCCTGGAGCGCGGCGAGGTCGAGTTCACCTACGAGGTCGTACCCGGTGTCAGCAGTGTCTCCTCGCTGGTCGCCCGGCACCGCACGGGGCTCAACCGGGTGGGACGCCCGGTGCAGATCACCACCGGGCGGCGGCTGGCGGAGGGGCTTCCCGAGGGGGTGGACGACGTGGTGGTGATGCTCGACGCCCACCAGACCTTCCGCCGGTACGCGGACCAGGACATCGACATCTACTGGGGCGCCTACCTCGGCACCCCGGACGAGATCCTGGAGTCCGGCCCGATCGCCGAGGCCGGGCCGCGCATCGAGCGGCTGCGCGCGGAGGCCCGGGAGCGCAAGGGCTGGATCATGGACACCTATCTGCTGCGGCGCCGCCCCAACGACGCCTAGGGTCTTTCGTTTGGACCAGGCCGGATCAGGGAGCGGGGTCCGGCGCCGTGCGTCGCGAGGCGGAGGAGGGAGTCGGGGCGGAGCCCTGGCGACCGACGGCAACGCGGCGAGGTGCGCTGCCAGGGACCGTGGGCCCGGCATGATCCAAACAAGAGGCCCTGGCCCGAGGGCCGGAGGACGTCGGGGACCGCGGATACGCCGTCCCGCCGGGCCGTCATCAACCCGCCGGGCCGTCATCGCTCCCCGCCCGTTCGCCACCGTTCCGTCACCGATGCTCCGTCACCGGGGTGCCGTCGGTCCGCGCGGCCGTCCGTTCCCCGGCGCGGCGGGCGCTCTCCCGGGGACTGCCCGCACCGACCGGGAGCGGCCCCGGTGCCGACCGGGCGGCTCCCGGGCGCTCACGCGGTCGCGGATCCCTGGGCGCCGCGGGCGGTCACCGCAGGGGGCCGGCGGCCCGTTGCAGCCGGAGCTGGCCGATCTCCGCGACGTTCTTCATCAGTTCGGCGTTCACCCAGGCGGCCATGTCCGCGACCGAGTACGCCGGGTCGTCCTGCGGGGGGAACGGGGCGGTCGCGTCCAGGTCGGCGGCGGTGAGACCGTCCAGCGCGGCGAGCCAGTCGGTGCGCAGGCCGCGCAGCCATTCCACGGTCGGAGCGCCCTCACCCGGCCAGACGACGGCCTCGCGCTCCCGGGGCGCCCGGCCGTGGGCGTGGTCGGCGGCCACGCCCCACCACCATCCGATGTGCCAGCTCAGCCAGCCGATGGTCGGCACGGGGACGGGGTCGGGCTCGGACTCCGCCCAGTCCGGCACCCAGGCGCCGTCACCGTCCCGGCGCATCGTCCAGCAGACGCCGGCGGGCTCCCACAGGAAGTCGTCGGGACCCAGCCGTTCCAGGTGGTACTCGAACAGCGCCCAGGTCAGGTCGAACTGCCGACGCAGCAACGCGGTCACGGGGTTCGGGGCGGGGGCGTCGGGGTGTGCGGAAGTGGCCATCGGCCGACCCTCGCACATCTTCCGGCGTCCACGGAACCGGGTGTCCGGTGGCACGGCCCGCCATCCGGCGACCGGCCGCCAACGCCGTTCTCCACACGGGGTGTTGGCGACCGCGCCGGTGGCCGCGACGGCCGGTGGCCGCCACCACCGGCCACCACCGGCCACTCCGCCGTCGGCCCTCGGGCCCTGCGGAACCCCCGGTCGGCGACCCCCGTCCACCCGGTGGCACCGGGCCCGCGCGCCGCCCGCGCCTCCCCGGTCCACACCTCCCGGTCCGTCCGGGTCCGCCCTTCCCCGGCCCGGGCCTCAGGCCCGTTCCACCAGCACCGCGCTGCCCTGGCCCACGCCGACGCACATCGTGGCGAGCCCGCGGGCGGCCCCCGTGCGACGCATCCGGTGGAGCAGGGTGGTGAGGATGCGGGCGCCGGAACAGCCGAGCGGGTGGCCCAGGGCGATGGCACCGCCCGTGGGGTTCACCAGATCGGGGTCGATGCCGAGCCGGTCCACGCAGGCGAGGGCCTGGGCGGCGAACGCCTCGTTGACCTCGGCCTCCGCGAGGTCGTCGACGCTCCAGCCGGCGCGGGCGAGGACCCTGCGGGTGGCGGGCACCGGCCCGATGCCCATCACATCGGGGTGGACCCCGGCCGAGCCCCCGGCGACATAGCGGCCGAGCGACGCCAGACCGAGCCCGTCCAGCGCCTCCTCACTGACCAGGAGGAGCCCGGCCGCGCCGTCGTTCATCGGGGAGGCGTTGCCCGCGGTGACCGTGCCGCCGGGGCGGAAGACCGGCTTGAGCCGGGCGAGTCTGTCCGCGGAGGTGTCCTCGCGCACGCACTCGTCCCGGTCGACGACCACGCCGTCGGGGCGTTCCACCGGGATCAGTTCGTCGTCGAAGTACCCCTTCTCACGTGCTCCGGCCGCCCGTTGGTGGCTGCGCAGGGCGAACTCGTCCTGGCGTTCGCGGGAGACGCCGTACCGCTCGGCGACCTCCTCGGCGGTCTCGCCCATGGCCAGCAGACCGTGGAGGTCCTTCATCGCCGGGTTGACCAGGCGCCAGCCGAGCCGGGTGTCGGCGGTCTCCATGCGGTGCGGCAGGGCCTCGTCGGGTCGGGGCAGCAGGAACGGGGCCCGGCTCATGGACTCGGAGCCGCCCGCCAGCACGATGTCCGCCTCCCCGGCGGCGATGGTGCGGGCCGCCGCGGTGACGGCCTCCATCCCGGAGGCGCAGAGCCGGTTCACCGTGGCGCCCGGCACCGAGTCGGGAAGCCCGGCGAGCAGCACGGCCATGCGGGCGACGTTGCGGTTGTCCTCCCCGGCCTGGTTGGCGGCGCCCCAGTAGACCTCGTCGACGCGGGCCGGGTCGAGCGCGGGCACCCCGGCGACCAGATCGCGGATCACGGCGGCGGCGAGGTCGTCGGGACGCACGGTGGACAGGGCGCCGCGGAGCTTGCCGATCGGGGTGCGGCGGGCGGCAGCGAAGTGGACGGGACGCACGAGGGGTCTCCTGTTCGTCGTCGCTCGGTCACCGGGCGGAGGGGCGCCCGCCGGTCTCCCGAGCCTGTGCTGCTCCGGGTCCTCCCGGAGTTAATTAGCACCGCTAGTTTCGGACTATAGACCGCGGCCGACACCCTGGGAAGATCCTCCGGGAGACACCCGTACGGCGCGCACCGGACCCCTCGCGGGCGGACCGGAACGCACCCTCCGCTCCGGGACGCGCCCCACCCCGCCCGGCCGCACCTCGACGACCTCGACCGCCCCCCGGACCCCCGCACCCGCAGACCGCGCCCCGCGTTTCCCGGGCCCGGCCCCGGGCACCCGCCCCGCACGAACGGCCCAGAGGGCGCGCCCGCGCCAGGAGAGGGGCATCCCATGGCAGAAGCCCCGGGGACCGGCGCGGCGGCGTCCGGCCGTCCCGCCGGGTCGGCGGCCGTGCGCGGCGACGCGCGCGTCGTGCGGGAACTCGTCGCCGCGCACGGGCGGACGTTCGCCGAGGAGGCGGGCATCCGGCTCAAGGACACCCCGCAGCCCCTGTACCGGCTGCTGGTCCTCGCCCATCTGCTCAGCGCCCGCATCCGCGGCTCGGTCGCCGTGGCCACCGCCCGCGCGCTGTCCGAGGCGGGGCTGCGCGACCCGCGCCGGATGGCGGACGCCGACTGGCAGGAACGCGTGGACGCGCTGGGCCGCGGCGGCTACCGGCGCTACGACGAGCGCACCGCCACCCAGCTCGGCGAGGGCGCCGAACTGCTGCTGGACCGGTGGCGCGGCGATCTGCGCCGGCTGCGCGGGGAGGCCGACGGCACGGTGGCGGAGGAACGGCGGCTGCTCCAGGAGTTCCCCGGGATGGGACCGGCGGGCGCGGACATCTTCCTGCGCGAGGCCCAGCGGGTCTGGCCGGAGGCGGCTCCCCGTCTGGACCGCAAGGCCCTGGAGGGAGCCGGGCGGCTGGGCCTGCCCGAGGATCCGGACCGGCTGCTCGGCCTGGCCGGGCGCACGGAACCGGCGGTGCTGGCCGCCGCGCTCGTGCGGGCGGCGCTGGAGAAGGACATCACCCGGGACTCGCTCACCGCGGCGTGACCCGGGGCCGTCGTCCGTGCCCGGCGCCACCGCCGCGCACGCCCCCGGGCCAGGACTCGTCCCCCGGTCGGGCCCCGTGCGCTGGTGGGGGCGCGGGCGGGGTGATGCCCTGGGGACACCGTGCCGCGTTCCCAGGAGGCCCCCGTGATGAGCCGTCGACCGCCCCGTCCCGTCCGTCTCCTCGCCTCCGCGCTGGCGGCGGGCGCGCTGCTGGCCACGGCGGCCTGCTCGGACGGCGGCGGCTCCGGGGCCGCCCCCGACACCGCCGAGCAGGCCCGTCCGGCCTCCGCCGCCGTCGTGCCGCCCGCCGCGGACGAGGCCGCCGCCTCGCCCGGCGCCTCCCCCGGCACGCTCACCGAGGCCGGGGCGAAGGCCGCCCTGATCACCGAGGCGGACCTGGAGGCCGACTGGACCCAGGTCGACGACGCGGACACCTGGCGCGACTCCCTGCTCGTCGGCAAGGTCGACGTCGCGGACTTCCTCACCGCGAAGGCCGACGCGCAGGAGTGCCAGAAGCTGCTCGACCGGCTCTACTCCCAGGAGGCCCTGGGCAAGCCGTCCGGCGCCTCCGCCGTCACCGGCTTCCGGCAGGGCGAATCACGGCTGTTCGAGCAGGTCGCCGCGTACGACGGCGCGCTCGACGACGCCTGGAGGTGGTTCGGCTCGCTGCACCGGACCTGCGACGAGTTCACCGCGACCGGCGGTCCGGGCGGCAAGCGGACCGTCCAGGTCATCGAGACCCCGATGCCCGAGGTGGGCGATGCCCGCCAGGGCCTGCGGGTCACCGTGAAGGGCACCGCCAACGGCGAACCCACCACGCTCACCCTGGACGTGGCCACCGTGCGCGTGGGCGACAACGCCCTCACCGTCACCGGCGGCGGACTCGGCGGCGGCCAGGCGGAGTCCGTGTCGCGGGGCGTGGAGCAGGGCACCGAACGGCTCAAGACCGTCCTGGCGGGCAAGACCCCCAGCTCGAACCCCTCCCAGTTCGACTGACGCCTCCCCCGGCGCCCCGGTGCGGGAGCCGGAGTCCGGCCCCACTCGGGGGCCGGGGGCCTCGGTCCGCGCTCGCGTCCTGACCCTCCGGGGGACCACCGCCTCAAGACACCCGGGGTCCACCGGGCCCGAACTCCCGCCCCTAGCAACGGGATTCACCCGGGCCCGGGCGCACCCCCGGTCTGGACCCCCACCCCCGGCCGCGCCCGGCCTCAACGCCCCGCACCGGAGCCGCGGCGTCCGGCCCCGACCCGTCGCCCGAGCCCCCTGCCCAGGCTCCCGCCCGAACGCCGGCCATGACCTCCGGGGTGACCGATGGACACGGATGTTCCTCTTCCGTTTCCAGGACAGGAAGATCACCCGGCGGCACAATGGTCCCCGTCCGCCCGTCCTGGAGGAGTATGACCACCCTTGCCGACCCCGTCCCCGGCGGCCGTCCCGGTGATGTCGAGCGGGCCACGGCCCTGTGCGGCGAGCTGTCCGCGCGGGGCGTCCACGGTGTCGTCCTCGCCTGTACCGACACCGCCGGGATCACCCGGGTGAAGACCGTCCCCACCGCGAAGCTGGCCTCCGCCGCCGCCTGGGGCGTCGGCATGTCGCCGGTGTTCGACACCTTCCTGGCGGACGACTCCCACGTGGCCACGGACGTTCTCGGCTCCCCCGACGGCGATCTGCGCCTCTACCCGGACCTGGACCGGCTGACCGTGCTGGCCGCGCAGCCCGGATGGGCCTGGGCCCCGGTGGACCGCATCACCCAGGAGGGTGAACCGCACCCGGCCTGCGCCCGGACCGTGCTGCGCCGGACCGTCGCGGACGCCGCCGCACGGCACGGCCTCGCCTTCCGCGCCGCCGTCGAGGTCGAGTGGATGCTCGGCCGGGGCGACGCGCCCGGCGGCGCCTTCGTCCCCGTGGCCCCGGGACCGGCGTACGGGGCGGTCCGGCAGGTGGAGCTGAGCGACTGGGCCGCCGAGCTGCTGGCGGCGTTCGCCGCGCAGGGCGTGGACGTGGAGCAGTTGCACCCCGAGTACGCGGCGGGCCAGTTCGAGGTCTCGGTGGGCGCCCTGGACCCGGTGGCGGCGGCCGACCGCAGCCTGCTGGTCCGGCAGACCGTGCGCGCCGTGGCCCGGCGGCACGGGCTGCGCGTCTCCTTCGCCCCCGCCGTCGGGGCCGAGGGCGTCGGCAACGGCGGGCACCTCCATCTGTCGGCGTGGCGGGACGGGCGGAACCTGCACGCGGGCGGCGACGGCCGGTACGGCATGACCGCCGAGGCCGAGTCGTTCGTGGCCGGGGTGCTCGCCCACCTCCCGGCGCTGACGGCGGTGACGGCGCCCAGTCCGGCGAGCCGGCTGCGGCTGCGGCCCTCCCAGTGGGCGGGGGTGTTCACCGCGTGGGGCCGGGAGACGCGGGAGGCCGCCCTGCGGGTGGTCACCGGCACCCTCGGGGTGCGCGAGCGGGCGGCGAACCTGGAGATCAAACCCGTCGACCTGGCGGCCAACCCGTATCTCGCGCTCACCTGCGCGATCGCCGCCGGGCTGGACGGGATCGCCTCGTCGGCGCCGCTGCCCGGGGAGATCACCGGCGATCCCGCCCGGCTGGACCCGGCCGCGGCGGCGGCCCGGGGCGTGCGGCGGCTGCCGGAGTCGCTGGCGGAGTCCGTCGAGGCGTTCCGGGCGGACCCGGTGGTGCGGGGCTCGCTGGGCCCGGTCCTCGCCGACGCGGTCGTCGCCGTGCGGCGGGGGGAGATCGCGGCGGCCGAGGGGCTGGACGACGAGCGGCTGGCGGCGGCCTACCGCTGGGTGTACTGAGATGCCCGCCGCGCCCGGGGCGCCCACCGGGCCGCCGCTCCGGTCGCGGACCGCCTCTCCGGGTCCGGGCCGTTCCGCGGACCGCCGCACCGCGCCGAAGCACCGCTCCGGCGCACCGCTCCGCCGTACCGCTCCGGCGCGCGGGAGGTGGCCGGATCCCATCGCCCGGAGTCCCGCCGCCCCGGCCGAGCGGGGCGGGTCCGCGGGGCGCGCGGCACGCTCTCCGACGCGGGGTCCCCGGCCCGCGGGCGGACGGGGCCGGGGGCGGGCGGCGACGGGAGGAGGGGGCCGCGAGGGGGGAACGGCCGCGTGCCGTACGAAGGCTGGGCGGCGTGGGGACGGTCACAGTCCCGCACGGCGACCAGGAAGCACGAGACCCTGAAAGTATGATCAAGCGATGTCTGACATGACCGAAACCACACCGGGCTGGCTGACGAACGACGAGCTGGAAATGGCCAGAGCCCGTATGCCGATCCTGTACGTCGAGGCCGTTCCCGTGCGGGTCGACGACAGCGGGGAAGTCACCAGCGTCGGCCTGCTGCTGCGGATCGGGCCGGACGGCACGGTCAGCCGGACGCTGGTCTCCGGCCGGGTCCTGCACCACGAGCGGGTGCGCGACGCGCTGCTGCGCCACCTGGAGAAGGACCTCGGTCCGGTGGCCCTGCCCCGCGTCCCGTCCTCGCTCCAGCCGTTCACGGTGGCCGAGTACTTCCCCACCCAGGGGGTGACGGCCTATCACGATCCCCGGCAGCACGCCGTGTCGCTGGCCTACGTGGTGCCGGTGACCGGTGACTGCCGGCCCCGCCAGGACGCCCTGGACCTGGTCTGGTTCAGCCCCCGCGAGGCCCTGTCCCCGGCGGTGCGGAACGAGATGCCGGGCGGCCACGGCATCCTTCTCAGGCAGGCCCTCGCCCATGTGGGCCACGTGGACTGACCGCCGCGGGGTGCGCGCCGCGCCACCGGCGCGCACCCCGGCCGGGGCGCCGGCCGCCCGGCGCACGGACGCTCAGGGCACGTGGAACGGCACGCTGGTGACGACGATCTTGGGCAGCGGCCGCAGGGCGCGGCGCAGCCGGGCGGCGGTCTTGCTGTGCAGCGGGCGGTGGCGCAGCCGCAGGGTGACGATCTCCGGCAGGATCACCGTGATGGTGAGGTCCGGGCGCTGCCGGTGGAGCGCCTCGACGTAGTGGATCAGCGGTGCGACGGTCGCCCGGTACGGGGAGAGGACGACGTGGAGCGGCAGGTGGTCGCCCCAGACGGTCCACTGGTCGCGGAACCTGCTCGCCTCCTCCTCGCTGGGGCTGATGTGCAGGGCGAGGGTGGGCTGCCGGAGCGACGCGGCGTAGGCGAGGGCCCGCAGCCCGGCGAGGTCGAGCGTGGCGAGGGCGACCACCGCCAGGTGGTGCACGGCCTGGGGTGTCTCCTCCTCCTCCGCCTCCTCCCCCGCGCCGTCGCCGTCGGGCCGTACCGCGCCGGGCCGGGCGCCCGGCGGGGCGGCGGGCCGCGCGGGCGGTGCCGCCGGGGCACGGGCGGGTGCGCCGGCGGCGGCGGGTGCCTCGGCGGCGCCGGGGCGCAGCCGGAGCGCCTCGGCGGCCGTCCGGTAGTGCCGCCGGATGCGGGTGGCCAGGAGGAAGAAGAGTCCGATGGCCACCAGGGCGATCCAGGCTCCGGCGGTGAACTTGGTGATGGCGGCGGTGATCAGGACGAGGACCGAGAGCACGGCCCCGGTGGCGTTGAAGGCGAGGCTCTTGCGCCAGTGCCGGGTGCGGACGCGGCGCCAGTGCACCACCATCCCGGCCTGCGACAGGCTGAAGGCGAGGAACACGCCCACGGCGTAGAGCGGGATCAGCGCGTTGGTCTCGCCGGCGAAGACCACGAAGACCAGGGCGGAGGCGGCCGAGAGCAGGGCGATGCCGTTGCTGAAGGCCAGGCGGTCGCCCTGCCGGAGGAACAGGTGGGGGGCGTGGCCGTCGCGGGCGAGGAGGAACAGCACCCGGGGGAAGTCGTTGTAGGCGGTGTTCGCGGCGAGGAGCAGCACGGCCGCCGTGGCGGTCTGGACGTACACGTAGAGCGGGCCGGAGCCGAAGGTCAGCCGGGCGAGCTGGGACAGGACCGTCTCCCCGGCCCGCGGGACGACGCCGCGCAGGTGGACGACGGCGACGACCCCGGCGAACAGGGTGACGAGCAGTCCGGTCATCCAGGTGAGGGTGGTCCGGGCGTTGCGCCACCGGACGGGCCGGAAGGCCGGTACGGCGTTGGAGATGGCCTCGATGCCGGTCATGGCCGTGGAGCCGGAGGCGAAGGCGCGCATGACGAGCAGGAGGCCCACGCCCTCGGACGCGTGCAGGGGCGGGGCGGGAGCGGCCCGGAACCCCTGCCCGGCCGCGTCCGCCAGGTTCCCGGCGATCAGCGCCGCCATGGCCAGGACGAAGGCGTAGGTGGGCGCGGCGAACAGGACGCCGGCCTGCCGGACGCCGCGCAGGTTCCCGGCGAGCAGCAGGCCGATCATGGCCAGTCCGAGGGGTACCGTCGCGGAGGCGAGCGAGGGGACGGCGGAGGTGATCGCGGCGATCCCGGAGGCGATGGAGACCGCCACGGTGAGCACGTAGTCGATCAGCAGGCCGCCCGCCGCGGCCAGCCCCGGCAGGAGGCCCAGGTTGTCCCCGGCGACGATGTACGAGCCGCCGCCGTGCGGATAGGCGCGGATCGTCTGCCGGTACGACACCCCCACCACCAGCATCAGGAAGGCGATGGTGGCGGCGATCGGCAGGGAGTACGACAGTCCCGCCGTGCCCGCGAGCACCAGCACCGCCAGCATCGCCTCGGGGCCGTAGGCCACCGAGGAGAGGGCGTCGGCCGACAGCACCGGCAGCGCGACGAGCTTGCGCATGCTCTCCCGCACGACGGCGGTGCTCCGCAGCGGGGCGCCGAGCACCACCCGGCGGGCGCGGTGCGCGAGGCGGCCCGTGCGCGAGCGCGCGGTGTCCCCGGCGTCCTCGGTCTCCCCGCCCGGCGGGGCCGGTCCGCCCCGGGAGGTGATGTGTGCCAGTTGGCCGAACCGGGTGGGGCGGATCTCCGCCGCCGGGGGGAAGGCGCCCGTGTCCGGGTCGACGGGGAGCGCCCGGCGCGCCGCCCCCGGGGACGGCACCGCCCGGCGCCACTGGCGGCCCACCCGGCGCAGTACCCGGAGCTGCTCCTCGTCGAGCCCCGGCAGCGCGCCGAAGGGACCGGGCGGCACGGGGTCCCGTTCGTCCCCGTGCTCTTCGCCGTGGTGACGGTCGCGGTCGTGGTCGTGGGGACGGGCCTTTCTCACACCGCCCAGTGTGGACAGGGCGGGGCCGGATTCCGGTGACCCGGCCGCAGGTGCACCCGCCTGGCGGCATCGCGGGCCGTCCGCGGCGCCACCGCCCGGTCGCCCCGGCCGTCCGGCACGCGCCCCGGCCCGGGCGGCTCCCCCGCGGCTCGGGGCCGTACGGGGGGGGCGGGTGCCGCCGGCCCCGTGGCACCCGCCGGCCGGGATGCCGCCCCCGCGCCCGAGGGGCCGGACGGGCGTCGTCGCCCCGGCCCGGCTACCGTCCGAAGCGCCCCGGGGTGTAGCTGACATAGCGTCAATTCACTTCTGTCTCAAAGAAGTTGGCAGAGACCACCCGTCCCCCACCGGTTGCCGCAAGCGGCGCCGGCGGGCCGGGGCCCGTTGCTAGCGTGGCCGCATGAAGTTCAGTCATGTGGGGAGCAGCGGGCTGGTCGTGAGTCGGCTGGCATACGGCAACTGGCTGACCAGGGGGCCTTCGAGGAGTGCGGAGACCGATCAGGAGTGCGTCCGGGCGGCGCTGGACCTGGGCATCACCACCTTCGACACGGCGGACCTCTACGCGGACGGCGCGGCCGAGGAGTCGCTGGGGCGGGCCCTCAGGGGCGTGCGCCGCGAAGGGGTGGAGGTGCTCACCAAGGTGTTCGGGCCCACCGGCCCGGGCCGCAACGACATGGGGCTCTCCCGCAAGCACATCAGGGAGTCCATCGACGGTTCGCTGCGCCGCCTGGGCATGGAGTACGTGGACGTCTACCAGGCTCACCGGTACGACCCCTCCACTCCGCTGGCGGAGACCATGGAGGCGTTCGCCGACGTGGTGCACTCGGGCAAGGCGCACTACATCGGGGTGTCCGAGTGGACCGCCGGGCAGATCCGGCGCGGCCACGCCCTCGCCCGTGAGCTGAGGATCCCGCTGGTGTCCAACCAGCCGCAGTACTCGGCCCTCTGGCGGGTGCCCGAGGCGGAGGTGATGCCGGTCTGCGAGGAGCTGGGGATCGGGCAGTTCGTCTGGTCGCCGCTGGCCCAGGGGGTGCTGACCGGCAAGTACCTGCCGGGGACGAGCCGGCCCGAGGGGTCGCGGGCCGCGGACGCCAACGACGGCAGCGAGGTACTGACCCCGTGGCTGAAGGACGACGTCCTGGAGCGGGTCCAGCGGCTGCGCCCGGTCGCGGAGGACCTCGGGCTGACCCTGGCGCAGCTCGCCCTCGCCTGGGTGCTGCGTCACCCGGGCGTGTCGTCCGCCGTGCTCGGCGCCTCCCGTCCGGAACAGCTCGCGGACAACGTCAAGGCCCTGGAGGCCCGGCTCGACGACGGGGTGGTGGCGGCCGTGGAGGAGGCGCTCGGCCCGGTGGCGAACCGGGACCCGGCCGCCACCGAGAGCAGCAGCCCCGCCGATCCGGAGTGGCGGCTGTCCTGACGCGGCGCGGAACGCCCGCCCCTCCCCCGGCCGGACCGGCGGGCGAGGGGCGGGCGTTCCGCGGTGTCAGGCCGCGGGGCGGGGGCTCACCAGGCCACCGGCATCCGCAGCAGGCTGCGCACCTGCATCCCGTCCTTCCACTCCAGGCGCTCCACCGGCACCGCGTACCGCAGGTCCGGGAAGCGGGTGAGCAGGGCGTCGATGGCGACGAGCAGTTCCAGCCGGGCCAGCGGGGCGCCGAGGCAGCGGTGGATGCCGTAGCCGAAGCCCAGGTGCGGGTTGGGCTCCCGGGCCGGGTCGAAGCGGTCCGGGTCCTCGAAGACCGCCGCGTCCCGGTTGGCCGAGGGGATGGCGGGAAGCACCGACTCGCCCGCGCGCACCAGCGTCCCGCCCAGTTCCACGTCCTCGCTCGCGTAGCGGGCGAAGGTGACGTGGGAGATCAGGGGGACGTAGCGCAGGAGTTCCTCGACCGCGCCCGGCAGCAGCGCGGGCTCCGCCCTCAGCCGGGCCAGCTCGGCGGAGTGGGTGAGCAGGACGTGGAGGGAGTCGATGAGCTGGGAGGAGACCGTCTCGTGGCCGGCGATCAGCAGCACGCTGGCCAGCTCGACCAGTTCCTGCTCGGAGAGCTTGTCCTCCTCGTCGCTGGCCCGGACCATGGCGCTGATCAGGTCGTCCTGCGGCTCCGCGCGGCGGCGCGCCATCAGTCCGCCGATGTACGCGTACAGCCGGTCGGTGTCGTCCTCGATCTCCTCCGGTGACATCACGGTCGTGGCGGAGAAGGCGTCGAGCCAGCCGCGGAACTGCTCGCGGTCCTCGAAGGGCACGCCCAGCAGGTCGCAGATGACGGTGCCGGCGAAGGGGACGGCGAAGCCCTCCATCAGGTCGGCGGGGGCGCCCTCCTTCTCCAGGGCGTCGATCAGGGAGGCGGCCTCCCGCTCGATCCCCGGGCGCAGCCGCTCCACCCGGCGCATGGTGAAGACCTTGGCCAGCAGCCGCCGCAGCCGGGCGTGGTCGTGGCCGTCCATGCCCAGGATGCTGGTGTGGATGGGCAGCGGGGTCAGCCGCGACTCGTCGTGCTCGGCGGCCAGGGCGCGGCTGAAGCGGGGGTCGCCGAGGATGGTCTTCATGTCGGCGTGCCGGGTGACCAGCCAGGCGTCCTCGCCGTACGGGCAGGAGACCCGCAGGACGGGCTCCTTCTCCCGCAGCCGCTCGTAGAGCGGGTCGACGTCGAGGGCGACGGCCTCGGTGAAGGGATAGGCCGGGGGGCTGTCCATCGGGCAGGACGGCTGGGACGCGGTGCTCTCGTTCATGCGGTGCGGGCCTCCGGGACTCGGGCGGGCGGGACGGCGAGGCTCCTGGGCCGCAGATCGGTCCAGTTCTCCTCGACGTAGGCCAGGCAGGCGGAGCGGGCGGCGGGTCCGTGGGCGGTGCGCCAGCCCGGGGGGACGGGGGTCGTGGCCGGCCACAGGCTGTGCTGGTCCTCGTCGTTGACCAGGACCAGGAAGACGGCGTCGGCGTCGTCCCAGGGGTTGCTCACACTCACGGGTGTCGTCCTTCCACGGTGCGGGGGATGGTGGTGGGCGGTGGGCCGGTGCGCGGCGGCGGCGCCGTCACGCGGACCGGCGGGGGTCCGGCTGCGGGAAGAAGCCGGTGCCGGTGAAGTGGTCGACGTAGGCGCCCAGCAGCCGGGCGTCGAGGGGCGGCAGGTCGATGCCCGTGCCGGCCAGTCCGGCGGTGGTGTTGGCCCGGTCGAAGCGGAGCCGGCCGAGCCGGTGGAGCGCGGGCAGGGTGTCGGCGAGCAGCAGCGCCGCGTCGAGGTCCGCCGTGCCCGCGTCGGCCCGCTCCCGCACGGTGCGGGTCCACTCCTCGGGGGACATGGCGTCCAGCCGGTGGCCGCGGGCGCGGAGGGTGTCCAGTACGCCGGTGACGGGGACGGGGTCGGGGCAGACCAGGTGGTGGGCCAGTCCGGTGCCGCCGGGGCGGCGGGAGAGGGCGACCACGGCGGCGGCGACCCGGTCGACGGGCACCATGTCGACCAGGAGCGGGCCGCGCGGGTCGCGCTCGGGGAAGGGGGCCGCGCCGACGATCAGCATGGCGCGGACCAGGTGCCAGAAGACGTCCCGGTCGGAGCCGGCCCCGGTGCGGGTGTCGCCGCCGATCCGGCCGCAGCGGTAGACGCTGACGGGGACGCCGCGCTCCCCCGCCGCCCACACCAGTTCCTCGGCCACCCACTTGCTGGCCGGGTAGCCGCCGGGGATCAGCCGCCGGGCGTCCAGCCGGAGCGCCTCGGGGACGGGTCCCGGCTCCGGGCCGCCGCCCGCGTCCCGGTCCGCGCCGTCGTCCCGGGCCACGGCCACGGCAGCGGTGGACAGGTGGTGCACGGGCACCCCGCCCGCCTCGGCCGCGAGCCGCAGCACCTCCGCGGTGCCGGACACGTTGGCCGGTGCGAGCAGGTCGTAGGAGTCCACGGCGCTCACCCGGGCGCCGTTGTGGTAGATCGCGTCCAGGTGCCGGGTCAGCTCCGCGAAGTCCCCCGGGTCGAGCCCGAGCAGGGGGCGGGTGAGGTCGCCGGGGACGGGCACGATCCGGCCCCATGACGGGGCGTCGACCGTCAGCCCGTAGGTGTCCAGGGCGGCCTGGATCCGGGCGAGGGCGTCCTTCTCGCTCGTCGCCCGCACCAGGCAGTGGACGTCGGCGCCGGTGCGGTCAAGGAGCTCCCGCAGCAGGAACGCGCCGAGGAACCCGGTGGCGCCGGTCAGCAGGACGCTCTCCCGGCGGCCGGGGCCGGACGGGCGGAGGACGCCGGACCCGTGGCCGGGACCGGACGGCTCCCCCGTGCCGGGCGGCGGGACGGCCCCCGGGAGGTGTCCCGTGCCGGACGGGTGACCGGGGCCGGACGGGTGACCGGGGCCGGACGGATGCCCCGGGCCGGCCGGGCGGGGCCGCACGGCGAACGCGGGGCCGAGGCGGGCGTCCGCGCTCAGGCGGGCGGGACCGGCGGCCCCGGGCCCGGCCGCGGACGCCGGTCGGGTCCCGGCGTCCAGCACGGCCAGCAGCGCAGCCGGCGTCTGGTGCTCGAAGAGCGTGCCCACGCCCACCGCCGCGCCCGTCCGCCGCCGCAGTTCGCTGATCAGCCGGGGCACGAGCAGCGAGTGCCCGCCCAGGGCGAAGAAGCTGTCGTCCAGGGTGACGTGCTCGACCTTGAGGACGTCCGCGAACACCTCGCACACCAGCCGCTCGCGGGCGCCGACCGGTGCCCGCCCGGCCGGCAGCGCGGCGAAGTCCGGCTCCGGCAGCGCCGCCCGGTCCACCTTGCCCGTGGCGGTGACGGGCAGCGCGTCCAGCACCGTGATCACGGCCGGGACCAGGTGGTCGGGCAGGACGGCGGACACCCGGGCGCGCAGCGCGTGGCCGTCGGCGGCCCGGACCCGGTCCGCGGGCACGGCGTACCCGGCGAGCAGGATGCCGCCGTGCCGGTCCGGGCGCGGTACGACGACGGCCTCGGCGACGCCCGGCAGCGCCCGCAGCGCCGCCTCCACCTCGCCGGGTTCGACCCGGAAGCCCCGGATCTTGAGCTGGTCGTCGGCGCGCCCGGCGAACTCCAGGTCGCCGTCGGCGTTCCAGCGCGCCAGGTCGCCGGTGCGGTACATCCGGCCGCCGGGTGCGCCGAACGGGTCGGCGACGAAGCGGTCGGCGGTCAGCGCGGGGCGGCCCAGGTAGCCGCGGGCCACCCCGGCACCGGCGACGTGCAGTTCGCCGACGACGCCGGGCGGCACCAGCCGCAGGCCGTGGTCGAGGACGTAGACGCGGGCGTTGACGGTGGGGCGTCCGATGGGCGGGGCGACGGGGGCGGACAGCGCTCCGCTGAGCGTGGCGCAGACGGTGGTCTCGGTGGGGCCGTAGCCGTTGTACAGGCGGCGGCCCGGGGACCAGTGGCGGACGGTGTCGCCGGAGGACGCCTCACCGGAGACGATCATGGAGGTGAGGGAGGGCAGCCGGGCCGGTTCCAGGACGGTGAGCGCGGCCGGGGGCAGGGTCGCGTGGCTGACCCGGTGCCGGGCGACCAGCGCGGTGAGCGCGGGGCCGGGCGCGGTGGCCTCGGCGGGGGCCATGACCAGGGTCGCGCCGGTCAGCAGGGTGCCCCACAGCTCCCACACCGCGCCGTCGAAGCCGTGCGGGGCGAACTGGAGGACGCGGCTGCGTTCGGTCACCCCGAAGCGGCTGCTCTGCGCCCCGGCGAGGCCGGCGATGCCCGCGTGGGTGACCACCACGCCCTTGGGGCGGCCGGTGGAGCCGGAGGTGTAGACGACGTACGCGGGATGCGCCCGGGTCAGCGGGGCGCGCCGGTCCGCGTCGGTGACGGGGGTGCCGGGGTGCCCGGCCACCGCCCGCCGTGTCCCCGGCGCGTCCAGGACGAGCCGGGGCGCGTCCGCCGTCCCGGGCAGGGCGGGCGCGGTGGCGGTGTCGGTGAGCAGCAGGACCGGGCGGGCGTCCTCGGCCATGAGCGTCAGCCGCGCGGCCGGGTAGCCGGGGTCCAGCGGGAGGTAGGCGCCGCCCGCCTTGGTGACGGCGAGGGCCGCGACGACCGCCTGCGGGGTGCGGGGCAGGGCGATGCCCACCACCTGCTCCGGTCCGATCCCGCGCGCGATCAGCTCCCGGGCCAGTCGGCTGGAGCGCCGGTCCAGGGTGCGGTAGTCGACGGTGCGGACGCGTCCCGTGCCGTCGTCGTACCGCACGGCGGTGGCGCGCGGGGTACGGCGGGCCCGGGCGTGGAACAGCTCGGGAAGGGTGCCGAGCGGCACGTCCTCGTCGGGCCGGCCGCTGCGGGCGAGCAGCAGGTCGCGCTCCCCGGGCAGCAGGGCGTCGAGGGAGCCGATCCGCTGCCCGGGGTCGGTCGTCGCGCCGGTCAGCAGCCGGAGGAAGCGGTCGAGCAGCCGCTCGACGGCGGTCCGGTCGTAGAGGTCGGCGCGGTACTCCGCGACGCCGGTCATGCCGTCCGCCCGCCGGTCGGGCCCGTGGTGCTCCTCCAGGCTCACCGAGAGGTCGAAGCGGGAGGCGCCGGTGTCGGCGCGGCGCGGGGTGACGGCCAGTCCGGACAGGCGCGCGGCCCGGCCGGGCGCGTTCTGCAGGGCGAGCAGCACCTGGAACAGCGGGTGGTGGCCCGCCTCGCGGACGGGGGCGACGGCGTCGACGAGCTGCTCGAAGGGCAGGTCCTGGTGGGCGTAGGCGGCCAGGTCGCCCTCGCGGACCCGGGCCAGCAGCTCCCGGAAGGAGGGATTGCCCGAGGTGTCGGTGCGCAGGACGAGGGTGTTGACGAAGAACCCGACGAGGTCGTCCAGGGCGGGGTCGGTGCGTCCGGCGACCGGAGTGCCGACGACGATGTCGTCGCCCGCGCCGAGCTTGGTCAGCAGCACGGCCAGGGCGGTGTGCAGCACCATGAAGACGGTGGCGCCGAGCTCCTCCGCCAGCAGGGCGATCCGCCGGTGGAGGTCGGCGTCCAGGGTGAAGTGCACGGTGCCGCCGGGGCCGTCCGGGGTGCCGGGACCGCCCTTCGGCACCGACTGGCCGGCGGGCCGGGTGACGGGGAGCGCCGTCCGGCCGGGCAGGTCCGCCAGCGTCTTGCGCCAGTGGGCGAGTTGCCGGGCCGCCGTGCTGTCCGGCTCGCTCGCCCCGCCCAGCAGGCGCCGCTGCCAGAGCGTGTAGTCGGCGTACTGGACGGGCAGGGGCGCGGCGTCGGGGGCGCGGCCGGCGCGGCGCGCGGCGTAGGCGTCGGCCAGGTCCCGCCAGAGCGGCGCCAGGGACCAGCCGTCGCAGGCGATGTGGTGGACCACCAGGACGAGGACGTGCCGTTCGGGCGCGAGGCGCAGCAGCCGGGCGCGGACCGGCAGGTCGTGGGCGAGGTCGAACGGCTCGCGGACCAGGGCGGCGACGGCGGCGTCGGTGCGGGCGCGGTCGGCGGCGGACTCCTCGGTGCGCGTGCCGTCGGTGCCGGTGCGCGTGCGCGTGACGTCGGTGCGCGTGCCGCCACGCGGCGGCGCGCCGGGCGCCGGACCATCGGCCGGCGTGCGGTCGGCCGAGGTGCCGTGGGCCGGTGTGCCGTCGGACATGAGGTCCGCCGGTATGGGGTCGGTTGGTATGGGGTCGGTTGGTATGGGGTCGGTTGGTATGGGGTCGGTTGGTATGGGGTCGGTTGGTATTCCGTCGGCCGGTACGCGGTCGGCGGGTACGCGGTCCGGTGGTACGGGGGTCGCGGGTGCGCGGTCCGCGGGTGTGCCGTCGGCGGGCCGTCCCTGCGGCGGGACCGCACCGTGCGGGACGTCGGTCACGTCGAGCGGGGGCCGGGCCGCGGCGCCCGTCAGGACCTGCTGGTACGGGACGCCGCCGGTCTGCGGGAAGACGGTGCGCAGGCTCTCGTGCCGGGCCACCACATCGGCCAGCGCCCGTTCCAGGGCGTCCCGGTCCAGCGGCCCGTCGAGGTCGAGGACGAGCGGCACGTGGTAGGCCGCGCCGGTGTCGTCGAGCTGGTCGAGGAACCACAGCCGCCGCTGGGCGTACGACAGCGGTACGCGCGCGGGCCGCCGCTCCGCCGTGAGCGCGGGGCGCCGCCCGGCCTCGGCCCGCCGCACCACGTCCGCCAGTCCGGCCACGGTGGGGGTCTCGAAGACGCCGCGCACCGGCAGTTCCACCCCGAGGAGGGCGCGCAGCCGGGTGCTGAGCCGGGTGGCGGACAGGGAGTGGCCGCCGAGCGCGAAGAAGCCGTCGTCGATGGTGACCTCGCCGACGCCGAGGATCTGGGCGAACAGCTCGCACAGCAGCCGCTCCAGCGGGTCGCGCGGCGGCCGTCCGCCGGGGGCGGCGCCGGTGCCGGGCTCGGGCAGCCGCCGCCGGTCGACCTTGCCGTTGGCGGTCAGCGGCAGACGGTCGAGCACCACCGTGGCGGCGGGCAGCAGGTACTCGGGCAGCCGGTCGCGGAGATGGGTGCGGACCGAGGCGAGCAGCGGGCCGGTGTCACGGGCCCGCGCGGGGGCGTTGACCAGGGCGGCCGGGGCCGCGTCCGCCGGGTCGGGGGTGCCCGGGACCAGGGTTCCCGGGGGCCGGTCGGTGAGGACGAGGTCGAGGGTGCCGGGGGTGGTGGCCGACCAGAGGGCGGAGAGCCGCAGACCCAGGGCCTCGGCCGCCCGGTGGAACTCCTCCAGGTGCTCCTCCGGCGCGGGGGTGTCCCCCGGGACGGGACCGTCCTGCGGGCCGGACCCCTCCGGACCGGGGGCGACATCGGGACCGGGGGCGACATCCCGACCGGGGGTCGCGCCGGAACCGGCCGTGGCGTCCGCACCGCCGGTGCCGGCGGTGCCGCGGTTGTCCCCGAGCCCCGGGGTGTCCCCGGGTCCGGGACCGCCCTCGGGGCCGGAGGCGTCGGCCTCCGGTAATCGGGCCGCCGCCGGGGCCTCCCCGTCCTCCGCCAGGGCCCGCGCCGTCCGGTGCACGGACCGCAGCCGGGCGTCCGGGACGCCGGTCAGCCGGAGGGTCACCCCGCCGCGCCCGGTCGCCGGCCCGGCCGGTCCGGCGGGGCCGGTGAGTCCGGCGAGGCCGGCGGGGGTGGTGACGTCCCGCCCGTACACCAGCTCCCGGACGTCCGGGGGCGGCGCCGCGGGGCGGTCGCCGGGACCGCCGGCCTTGCGGAGGACCGCGTCGTAGCGGTAGCGGGTCAGTTCGTTGGCGTACCGGCCGCGCTTGACGCGGGTCTCGCTGCCCACCACGTCCGGCAGGGTTCCGGCGAGCCGGGTGAAGAAGGCCGGGTCGACCAGGAGCTCCTTCTCCCGGACCAGGCTCCGTTCGACGGCGGCGCGCAGGGCCTCGTGGTCCTGCGGGCGTCCCGGGCGGCGCAGTTGGACGTCGGTGTGGAAGGTGCGCAGCAGCCGCAGGTTGCGCACGTCGCCGACGAAGACGGTGCCGCCGGGGGCGAGCACCTCGACCGCGGCGGTCAGCACCTCGGCGAGGTAGTCGCCGTCGGGGAAGTACTGGGTGACGGAGTTGACGACGACGGTGTCGAAGAGGCCGTGCGGCAGTTCGCCGGTGCGGTGGGCGGGCAGGTGGCGCAGTTCGACCCGGCCGGCCAGGGCGGGGTCGCGGCCCACATGGGTCCGCAGGGCGGCGACGGCCTCCCGCGAGAGGTCGGTGCCCCAGTACGCCTCGCAGTGGGGCGCGAGGCGGGAGAGCAGCAGGCCGGTGCCGACACCGATCTCCAGCACCCGGCGGGGGCGCAGTTCACGGATGCGGGCCACGGTGGCGTCGCGCCACTCGCGCATCTGCTCCGGCGGGATGGGCCGGTCGTCGTAGCTGCTGTTCCAGCCGGAGAAGTCCTCGCCGAAGGCCGTGGCGGCGGTGTCCTGGTATAGGGTGTCGTAGATCTGGCGCCACTGGGCGACGGACTCGTCGTCGTCGGCGCGGCCGTCCGCGGACCCGGCCGCGGGTCCGGACCCGGTCCCGTCGGTGGTCCCGGTCCCGTCCCCGGTCCGCTCGGTGGGGACGACGTAGGCGACCAGCCGCCGCTGGCCCGCGGGGTCGGGGCGGACGACCACCGCGGCCTGGGCGACGCCGGGGTGGGTGCGTAGGACGGCCGCCACCTCGCCGGGCTCGACCCGGAAGCCGCGGATCTTCGCCTGGTCGTCGCCGCGGCCGACGAACTCCAGCTTCCCGTCGGCGGGGCGGCGCACCAGGTCGCCGGTGCGGAACAGCCGGGCGCCGGGGGTGCCGCAGGGGTCGGCGACGAAGCGCTGGGCGGTCTGCGCGGGCTGCCCCCAGTAGCCGCGGGACAGGCCCGAGCCGCCCAGGTACAGCTCGCCGACCTCGCCCGGCGGGACGGGGCGCAGGTCCGGGCCGAGGACCTCCGCGCGCATGCCGGACATGGCGGCGCCGATGGGCACGGCCCCGCCGAGGGTGCCGGGGTCGCTCACCCGGTGGCAGGTGGCGAAGGTGGTGGTCTCGGTGGGTCCGTAGCCGTTGACCACGGCCGTTCCGGGGCAGGCCGCCAGCACCCGGCGCACGGCGGCGGCCGGGACCTCGTCGCCGCCGGTCCACACCTCGCGCAGTCCGGCGAAGCAGCCCGGGTCCTCCTCGGCGAGCACCGCGAACAGCCCGGCGGTCACCCACAGCGCGGTGACGCCCTGGCCGCCGACGGCCGAGGCGACGGCGGCGGCGTCGAGTTCGCCGGGCGGGGCGACCACGACCGCGCCGCCGGTGAGCAGCGGCACCCACAGCTCGTAGGTCGACGCGTCGAAGGCGTGCGGCGAGTGCAGCAGGACGCGGGCGTGGGCGCCGCCCGTCCAGGCCCGGTCCCCGGCGAGGTCCACGACGTTCCGGTGGGTGACGGCGACGCCCTTGGGAACGCCGGTGGACCCGGAGGTGAACATCACATAGGCCAACCTCCCGCCGTCGACGGTGGTTCCGTGGTCCTCGGGCGCCGCTTCCGGCTCGGGGCCGGCGGCCGGGGGCACCAGGAGGACGCGCAGGCCGGCGGCGGCCTCCGGCACCGGGAGTTCCCCGGTGGTCAGCAGGAACCGGGCCCCGGTCCCCTCCAGCATCCCGGCCAGGCGCGCCGAGGGCTGGCGCGGGTCGAGCGGCAGGTAGCAGCCGCCCGAGCGGGCGACGGCGAGCAGTGCGACCACCAGTTCCGGGGACCGGTCGAGCGACACGGCCACGACGCACTCCGGACCGGTCCCGGCCTCCACCAGGCGCCGGGACAACGCGGCGGCGCGGGCGTCGAGCTGGCGGTAGGTCAGGGTCAGGGCCCCGCTGACCAGGGCGGTCGCTCCGGGGGTGCGCCGGACCTGTCGGGCGAACGCCTCGGGGAGGCTCGCGCCGCGGTCGGCGGGACGTTCGGCGAGGCGCCCCTCGGGGCGCTCACGAAGGCGCCCCGAGGGGCGCGGGTCGGACAGGTGCACGGAACTCCTCTGTACTCCTGTGCGCACCCGACGGGGACACGGCGGCAGCGGCGGTCCGGTCGGGGGCGTGGGGACGGACACCAGACGGGCTGGGGGTACAGGCTGTTCAACGATGTGCGCAGATCGCGACAAAGAATGTCACGCAGCGTTGCGTCATGGTCACTCTTTCAGCTCATCTGCGCACAAAGCGTCATTTACCGTTTGCTATCGGTAAGAACGCTGGTACCGGGGACGGAGAGGTTCATTCCGCGCAAGGACGTCCCCACCGGAAGACTCCCCTCGGCTCCCTCGTGTCACATCGGCACCGGCGACATTGGCCGGAAGCAGCGATCGGAGATCCCTCCCGGGGGCCAACCTTCGGCAAACCCCGGTCACGGACCGCCACCCGGTGAGAAGATCGCGCGCCGGACCCGCCCCACTCCGGCCCGCTCCCCCTCCCGTACCGCGCCCGGCGTCCGCGCCGGGCCCGTACTCCCGCATGCCGACAAGGAGTTCACCCATGGCTGAGTCGACCCGCCCGCGTCACCCGCGGCGCGGAGGCCGGGGCTCCGTCGCCGTACGGGAGCACCCCCGCCGCACCGGCTCACCGGCGGGACGGGGAGGCGTCCGCCCGCACGCACCCGGGCCCGCGGCCCCGCGCCGGAAGGCGGACGGTCCCGCCGGACCCGTCACCGACACCGCCCCTCCCCAGCGGCGGGGCGGCCTCCCGCACGGGCCGGCCGGCCCGGCGCGTCGGGCCCGGCCACGGCCGTCCGCCGCGCCCGTACCGGCGCGGTTCCCGGCCCACCGCGCCGCCCCGCGCACCGGATCCTGTCCGGCGGCGGGAACACCGCCCGCCAGCCGGGGGCACACCTCGCCGCCCGCTCCCTGAGAAGCGGCGGCCCCCCTCCGCACCGCACACGGCCGGGACGCCCGGGAGCGCCGGACGGCCCTCCCCGCACGCCCCGGCCCATCCGCCCGATCCCACCGCGTCCGGCGTCCGCCGGAGCGCCCTCACCCGATGGAGTCCCCATGGTCACCCCGGATCCCACCGCCTCACCCGCCGCCACGGCCACACTGACGAGCGACGGCTTCCGCCCGGACACCGGAGTCAGCGCGGAGATGGTCGGCCGCCCCATGCGCTTCGCCTCGCGGCGCCACGCGCCCACCGAGACCTACGCGGAGGTCGCCGCCGACCGCGTCTGGCGCGCCCAGCGGAGCCTCGGCGTCAGCGGTGACGGCCGGGAGGCGATACACGCCCTGCTCCAGGAGATAACCGGGTCCTGGGGACGGCTCCCCGTCGGCACGCCGCCCGCGCGCGCGGGCTGGGTCTCCATCGACGGATCGCCCTTCGAGCCCTCCGTCGCCTGGGCCGGTGACGTCCCGGGCGTCCGGATCTCCCTCGAACCGCCGGGCGACGGCACCGCGGTCTCCCGGATGCGCGACGCGATGGCCCTCACCCGGCGGCTGGCCGGACGTCCCGGTGTCTCGGTCGACCGGCTGCTGGCGGTGGAGGACCTCTTCGCCCGGGACGACCCCCAGGGCTACTTCACCTTCGCCCACGCCGTGGCCTGGCGGCCCGGCGCCGACCCCCAGTACAAGGTCTTCCTCAACCCCGCGGTCGCCGGGCGGGAGGACTCCGCCCGGCGCACCGGGGAGGCCATGCGCGCCCTCGGCCTGGAAACCCCCTGGCGGGCACTGGTGGACCACCTGGGCGGCGCCTTCGGACCGGCCCACGAGCCGGTGGCCGTCGCCCTGGACCTGACCGGGGGACGCGACTTCCGCGCCCAGGTGTACGTGGCCCACTCCGGGGTGGGCGCGGCCGGGATCGACGCCAGGTCGGCCGTCGCCCGCGACCACGAGCCGGGGCTCTTCGCCCGCGCCCTGGAGGGCATCAACGGCCCCGACGGGACCGGGGCGTGGCAGCGCAAGCCCCCCGTCACCACCTTCACCCTCGACACCGTCCACGATCTGCCCAGCGCGACGCTGTACGTCCCGATGATCCCGGTCCACGACCACGACGCCGCCGCGCGCGACCGGGTCGTGGCCTTCCTGCGCGCCGAGGGCTCGCCCGCCGCCGCCCCCTACGCCAAGCTCCTGGACGACCTGGCGGACGGCCCCCTCACCGAGTCGCTCACCCAGAACTTCGTCTCGTACCGGGGCGGCCCGAAGCCCAGGTTCTCCGTGTACCTGGCCCCGGGGCTCTACCGGGCGGCGTGACCAGGGGCGGCGGAGCACCTCCGGGGCGCCGGGGCGGCCGGAGGGCCGGATGACCCGGGGCCGTGGTGCCCCCCCCTGGGGCCGGGGCGGACTCGGGGCGGCGGGGCCGGCACGCGGCTTCCGCTTCCGTCCGCCCCCTCCCGGCCCCGCCGCCGTGCCCGACGGGGGTGCGTCCCGTCCGGCCACCGGCGCGAGCGGCACCCGGGCGACCGTCCGGGCGCCGCTCGCCCCCATGCCCGCGGCGGTGGCACGAGCGCCGCGGCCGGGGCACCGGGCGCCCGTCGGCCTCCCGGGAGGGCGGCCATCCGCCACGGGAGACCGGGGACGCGCGGGGCGGACGCTCGGGCCGCGCCACGGAAGGCGTACGCGACCGGCCCGGCCGGTCACGGCCCGCCGCGGTCCGGTCCGGCGCCGCCGGTCCCGGCCCGTGCGCGACGGACTCCGGAAACGGCTCAGGGGCCGTTCCAGATTGCTCTGAAACGGCCCCTGAACTGCGACTTCGTAAAGTCGGGACGACAGGATTTGAACCTGCGACCCCTTGACCCCCAGTCAAGTGCGCTACCAAGCTGCGCCACGTCCCGATGCCCGCCTGACCTGGGGTTTCCCCCGGCCGAACGTGCAGGAAAACCATACCGCACTCGGGCCGGTGGTCGTGCACCGCTTTTCCGCGGCGGCGCCTCCCGGCCCGGTCAGCGGCGCTTGCCGCAGGCCGACCCGGCGGTCCCGGCCGGGCCCTGGGCGGGTTCCGCGCCGGGAGCGGGTCCGGGGCCGGGCCGGGAGGCGGGCTCCGGCTCCGCCGCGGCGGTCGACACGGCCCGGGGCGCGTCCACGCGGACCAGGCCGCGCACGGCCGAGATCAGCAGCAGGGCGACGGGGACGACGAGGCTCATGAAGCCCGCGACGAGCAGCACGTTCCCGGCGCCCAGCAGCGAGGCGGCGGGACCGGCGAGGGCCTGGCCGACCGGCACCATGGCCAGCGAGCCCGCCACGTCGTAGGCGTGGATGCGGTTGAGCACCTCGCCCGGCACCTGCGTCTGGACGCTCGTCGCCCACATCACGCCCCAGAAGGACAGGCCCGCCCCGGCGACGGCCGCCCCGGCCGACATCGCGGGCAGCCCGAGACCGGCACCGACCGCCGCCGGGAAGGCCGCGAAGCCGAAGAGGGCCACCGCTCCGGCGCGCAGCATGCGGCGCGGGCGCAGCCGGAGCGCGACCAGGCCGCCGACGACGGTCCCGGCGCCGAGGGCGGAGTTGAGCAGGCCGTAGGCGCGGGGGCCGTGCTGCTGCACCACCTCGGTCGCCACCAGCGGGATCGTGGGCCCCCACACGGTGACCATGTAGACGCACCAGACGGCGATGACGCCCCAGAGCCAGGTGCGGGCGCGGAACTCCCGCCACCCCACGCCGAGATCGCCGCGGAACGCCTTCCATCCCCGGGCCCCGGCGGAACCGTGCGCGGCGGGGGCCGCGCCGGGGACCGGCGGGGGCAGGCGGAGCAGCAGCAGGCACAGGGCGCTGACGCCGTAAGTGGCGGCGTGGGCCGCGAAGACGCCGCCCGGCGAGGCGAAGCCGACCAGCAGTCCGGCCACGGCGGGCCCGGCGAGCTGGGCGGCGGACTCGGCGACGCGTATCGCGCCGTTCGCGCCCTGGATGTCGGAGGCGAGCCGGGGCACGGTGCTGGCGACGCCGGGCTGGAACACGGCGCCCGCGACACCGTTGACGAAGCCGATGGCGCAGATCTCCCAGAGCACCACGTGCCCGGAGAAGAACAGGGCGGCGGCGACGGCCTGGGTGCCGAGCCGCACCAGATCCGCGCCGATCATCAGCTTGCGGGTGCTGAACCGGTCGGCCAGCACCCCGCCGAAGACGACCAGCCCGGCGAACGCGGCGGCGGTCGCGGCCATCGCGAGGCCGACGGCCCCGGCGCCGTACCCGTGCTGGAGGAGTCCGGCGGCGAGGGCGACGGGGAGCATGGTGTCCCCGAGCCGGGCGACGGCGCGGGCGACGAAGAAGAGCGAGAAGTCCCGCGACCAGACCGGGCGCGCACCACCCGCCCCGGCCGCTCCGTCGGACGTGGGCTCTGCTGGCTTGGCTCCGGTCATCCCGCGCCGCTTCCCTCCCGGCCGGTCCCGCCGGCCCCTGTGACATCGCCGTCCCGGCCCGGCCGCTGCCGCCGTCCCCGGAAACCGCCGCGCCCCCTGTGCCGCCGGGATCCCCCTCCGGTCCCGGCCGCCGCGCGTGTCCACGGATCATGCCACGGGGCACCGGCGGTGCCCGAGGGGGTTTCACTCCCCGGGCAGCCCCAACCGGGGGTGGGAGTCCTGCAGCCGGACGGGGGCGGCCTGGCGCCAGGAGTCGGCGAGGATGTCCCGCAGCTCGTCCTCCCCCTCCAGGGCGGCCAGCCGGGCCCGCACCCAGGCGAACTGGGCCTCGTGACCGGCGATCCAGAACTTCTCCGGCTCGGCCAGCACCAGTTCGTCGCGCTCGTCCCTGGGGCAGCGCACCGCCATGGAGGTCTCGTCCTCGGGCAGGGTGGCGAACATCTTGCCCGCGACCCGGAAGGTGGGCATGCTCCAGGCGGTCTTCTCGGTGGTGTCCGGCAGGGACAGGGCGATACGGCGTACGTCTTCGGCATCCGGCATGGGAGGCACCGTAACCGCCGCCACTGACAGCCGCGCCCCGGGCGGCGGCGCCGGGCGGAGCGGTCCGGGAAGCGCTCCCGGGACCGCGGGGACGTGCCCCGGGGGCCGCACCCCGGACCGCGGGGCCGTGCCCCGGGGGCCGCTCCCGGACCGCGGGGCCGTGCCCCGGGGGCCGCTCCCGGACCGCGGGGCCGTGCCCCGGGGGCCGCTCCCGGACCGCGGGGCCGTGCCCCGGTCCTACTCCCCCGCCGCCGCCTCCAGCGCGCCCAGGACCGGGCGGATCAGCGGGTGCTCCTCGGCGCCCCGGCGCACGGCGGCGAAGACCCGGCGGGTGGGGGCGACGCCGTCGACCGGGCGGACCACCACCCCGGCCAGATCCATCCCGAGCAGCGCGGAGCGCGGGACCAGGGCGACCCCGGCGTCGGCGGCGGCGAGGGAGACGACGGCGCGGAAGTCGTCGGAGGAGTGCTCCAGACGGGGCTGGAACCCGGCGCTCTCGCAGGCCAGCACCACCACGTCGTGGCAGGGGTTGCCCGGGTAGGGCCCGATCCACGGGTCCTTGGCCAGCTCGGCGAGCGGCACCTCGGCCGCTCCGGCGAGCCGGTGCGCGACCGGGACGACCGCGTCGAAGGGCTCGGCGTACAGCGGCACGTGGGTCAGGCGCGGGTCGTCGGCGGGCGGCGCCCCCCGGTACTCGACGGCGACGGCGACGTCGAGCCGCCGGTCCAGCACCATGGGCAGGCTGGCGTCGCCCTCGGCGTCGTGGACGCGGATGCGGATGCCCGGAGCGGACGCGGCGAGGCGGGCCAGCGCGGGGGCGACGACCAGGGCGATGCCCGTGGCGAAGGACGCGACGGTGACCGTACCGGCGGCGCCGGAGCCGTAGGCGGCCAGTTCCGCCCCGGCCCGTTCGAGCTGGGCGAGGACGGCGTTGGTGTGGCGGAGCAGGATCTCCCCGGCCGGGGTCAGCCGGACGCCCTTGGCGCCGCGCTCGACGAGACGGTGCCCGGTCTCCTGCTCCAGGGCGGTCAGCTGCTGGGACACCGCCGAGGGGGTGAGGTAGAGCGCGGCGGCCGCCGCCGTCACGGTGCGGTGGTCCGCCACCGCCCGGAGGATGTGCAGCCGCCGCGCTTCGATCACACCGTCGATTCTGCCAGGTCGCGGCCCTGGCACCGGCCCGGCCCCGGCACCGCCCCCGTCAGGCGTCGAGCTGCTCCCGGGCCGCCACGAAGGCGTCCACCGCGCGGTTCACGTCGTCCGCGGAGTGCGCGGCGGAGAGCTGGACGCGGATGCGCGCCTGGTCCTGCGGCACCACCGGGTAGGAGAAGCCGATCACGTAGACGCCGCGTTCCAGCAGCAGCTCGGCCATCCGTCCGGCCCGCGCCGCGTCGCCGATCATCACCGGGGCGATGGCGTGGTCGCCGGGGAGGACGTCGAAGCCCTCCCCGGTCATCCGGCGGCGGAACAGCGCGGTGTTCTCCGCCAGCCGCACGCGCAGGTCGTCGGCGGACTCCAGCAGGTCGAGGACCTTCAGGGAGGCGGCGGCGATCACCGGGGCGAGGGTGTTGGAGAACAGGTAGGGCCGGGAGCGCTGGCGCAGCAGGGCGACGATCTCGGCGCGGGCGGCGACATAGCCGCCGGAGGCGCCGCCGAGCGCCTTGCCGAGGGTGCCGGTGATGATGTCGACCCGGTCCATGACGCCGTGCAGTTCGGGGGTGCCCCGCCCGCCGGGGCCGACGAAGCCGACGGCGTGCGAGTCGTCGACCATGACCATGGCGTCGTAGCGGTCGGCCAGGTCGCAGATCTCGCGCAGCGGCGCGACGTAGCCGTCCATGGAGAAGACGCCGTCGGTGACGATCAGCCGGCGGCGGGCGTCCCCGGCGGCCTTGAGCCGGGTCTCCAGGTCGTGCATGTCGCGGTTGGCGTACCGGAGGCGGCGGGCCTTGCTGAGGCGGATGCCGTCGATGATGGAGGCGTGGTTGAGGGCGTCGGAGATCACCGCGTCCTCGGGGCCGAGGAGGGTCTCGAAGACGCCGCCGTTGGCGTCGAAGCAGGAGGAGTACAGGATGGTGTCCTCCTGGCCGAGGAACGCGGAGAGCCGGGCCTCCAGTTCCTTGTGCACCTCCTGGGTGCCGCAGATGAAGCGGACGGAGGCCATGCCGTAGCCCCAGCGGTCCAGGGCAGCGTGGGCGGCGGCGACGACCTCGGGGTGGTCGGCGAGGCCGAGGTAGTTGTTGGCGCAGAAGTTGAGGACCTCGCCGGGCCGGCCGCCCGAGGTGACGCCGACGGTCGCCGACTGCGGGGTGCCGATGACCCGCTCCGGCTTGTGCAGCCCGGCGGCGCGGATCTCGTCGAGGGTGGCGCGCAGGTCGTCGCGCACGGAGTCGAACATCTCACTGGCTCCTGAAGAGACGGATGGATTAAGCGGTCCAGTCGAGGATGACCTTGCCGCCCCTGCCGCTCGCGGCATCGGCGAAGGCCGCCTCGAAATCGCGGTGGGAGTACCGCCCGGTGATCACCGGAGTGAGGTCCAGTCCACCCTCCAGCAGTACCGACATGGCGTACCAGGTCTCGAACATCTCCCGTCCGTAGATGCCCTTGAGGGTGATCATCGAGGTGACGATCCGGGCCCAGTCGACGGGGAACTCCTCGGCGGGCAGGCCGAGCATCGCGATCCGGCCGCCGTGCGTCATGTTGGCGATCATGTCGCGCAGCGCCTCGGGGCGGCCGGACATCTCCAGGCCGACGTCGAAGCCCTCGCGCAGGCCCAGGTCGCGCTGGCCGTCCGCGATGGTGGCCCGCGAGACGTCGAGGGCGAGGCTCACGCCGACCTTGAGCGCCAGCCGCAGCCGCTCCTCGCTCACGTCGGTGATCACGACGTTGCGCGCCCCGGCGTGCCGGGCCACGGCGGCGGCCATCAGGCCGATCGGCCCGGCCCCGGTGATGAGCACGTCCTCGCCGACCAGCGGGAAGGAGAGCGCGGTGTGCACGGCGTTGCCGAACGGGTCGAAGATCGCGGCGACGTCGAGGTCGACGGGCACGCGGTGGACCCAGACGTTGGACGCGGGCAGGGCGACGTACTCGGCGAACGCCCCGTCCCGGCCGACGCCGAGGCCGACCGTGGCCCGGCACAGGTGGCGCCGTCCGGCCAGGCAGTTGCGGCACTTGCCGCAGACGAGGTGGCCCTCGCCGCTGACCCGGTCGCCGGTCTTGACGTCGACGACGTCCCGGCCGGTCGCCACGACCTCGCCGGCGAACTCGTGGCCGACGATCAGAGGGGTGCGGACGGCCTGCCGCGCCCAGCCGTCCCAGTCCCGGATGTGCAGGTCGGTGCCGCAGATGCCGCTGCGCAGCACCTTGATCAGCACGTCGCCGGGTCCGACGGCGGGCTCCGGCACGTCCGCGAGCCAGAGCCCCGGTTCCGCCTTGTCCTTGACCAGCGCCTTCAACGCGGGGCTCCTGAGGGTGAGGTCCCGGCGCCGGGCATGCCGAAGGCACCCGGGGCCGGGGAGGGAAGTGGATGCGCACAGCAATCTGCCGTACGGCACCGGCCCCGGTCCATCGAGCGTTTCTTAACCCCGGCCCCAGCTTTCCTTCACGCCGCCGGGCGGGCACCGGCGGGACACCGGCGGGCCGGGCGCTCCGGACGGCGCCTCCGGAGTGGTGCTCCCGAAGGGGCCCGGACGCTGGTGCCCCCGGCGCGAGTGCCGGACGCGGGTGCCCCTGGCGCGGGTGCTCCCGGGCGCGGGTGCCCCCGGCGCAGGTGCTCCCGGGCGCGGGTGCCGGGTGCGGGGCGGTCACCGCCGGGGCGCCGGGGCCGCCGGGGTCACCCGGTGCGCGGCGTCGCACCGGCCCCTCGCGTCACCGGCCGCCCTCCGTCGCGGTGGCCCCGCGTCACCGGGCCGCACGCCTCCGCGGCCCGGCGCGGCCGGTCACAGCGGGAAGCCGTCCTCCGCGCTGCGCTCGATGCGCCGCACCAGATCGGCGGCGGTCGCCTTGATGGTCTCCAGACCGGCCCGGCCCCAGGTCCGGGGCCGCACATCGGCGGCGGACACCGTCCCCAGCGCCGTCCCGGTGCTGTCGATGAGCGGGGCGCCGAGGTAGGAGCGGATACCGAAGGCGTCGACGACGGAGTTCCCGGCGAACCTCGGGTAGTCGCGCACGTCGTCCAGGACCAGCGCCTTGCGGCGGACCGCGACATGGGGGCAGAAGCCGTGGTCGCGGGGCTGGAGGCGGTGGAGGACGGGACGGGCGCCCCCGGTGGGCGCGACGGACGCGGAGCGGGAGGGCGGCGCGGGCTCGGGCACGCACAGCCCGGCGTAGTACTGGCCGTTGTCCACCAGGAAGTTGACCATCGCGTAGGGCGCCTCGACGAGCGCGGCGAGATGGGCGGCGAAGGCGTCGAGCGCGGGGTCCGGGCCGTCGGCGAGCCCGAGCAGGCGCAGTCGTCCGACGCGGGCCGGCGCCTCCCGGTCCTCCGGGGTGAGCAGCAGGCGTCCGGCCGGGCGCGGCGGGTCGTGGCTCATCGGCGGGCTCCGTCGCTGTGGGCGGGCGTCATGTGCGCCTCCGTGGGGGTGGGTTCGGCGGGAGCGGGGGTGGTCACCGGCGGACGCCGTGCCCCGCCGCACCGGCCGGGGTACGGGCGATCAGATGGCGTACGAGGGTCACCAGGGTCTGCACCCCGGAACTGGAGATCCGGGCGTCGCAGGGCACGACGGGGACGTCGGGGCGCAGGTCGATGGCGGCGCGCACCTCCTCGGGGTCGTAGCGGTGGCCGCCGTCGAACTCGTTGACCGCGACGACGAAGCCGAGCCCGCGCTCCTCGAAGAAGTCGACGGCGGCGAACGACTCCTCCAGGCGGCGGGTGTCGGCGATGACCACGGCGCCGAGCGCCCCCTCGCACAGCTCGTCCCACATGAACCAGAACCGCTCCTGGCCGGGGGTGCCGAACAGGTAGAGCACATGCTCGCGGTCGAGGGTGATGCGGCCGAAGTCCATGGCGACGGTCGTCTCGTGCTTGTTCTCGATGCCGTCCAGGCTGTCGGTGGCGGCGCTGACGGTGGTGAGCAGTTCCTCCGTGCTCAGCGGCGCGATCTCGCTGACCGCGCCGACGAAGGTGGTCTTGCCGACCCCGAAGCCGCCGGCCACGAGGATCTTCAGCGCGGTCGGGAAGGGTTCGGGGCCGCCCGTGCGGGCGCGGTCAGAGCTGTCGTCGTAGTCCATCGAGCACTGCCTCCAGAAGGGCCCGGTCCGTGGGGTGGTGGTGGAACGCGGCGGGTGGCCCGGCGGTCAGGGCGCCGCAGTCGACGAGGTCCGACAGCAGCACCTTGGCGACCGCCACCGGGAGCCTGAGCCGGGCCGCCAGCTCGGCCACCGCGCGGGGCGCCCGGCACAGGGCGAGGGCCTGGGTGTGCTCGGGCCCGAGATAGCCGAGCGGGACGGCTCCGGTGGCCCGCACCTGGGACATCAGGTCGAGCGCGACGCTGGGCCGGGTACGGCCGTTGCTGATGGTGAAGGGGCGGACCAGCCGTCCGGCCGCGTCGTCGATCCAGGGCTCGTCGGCGACGGACACGCTCACGGCCTCATCGCCGCGGGTTCGCCGGTGTGCTGGCGGGGCGCGGTGACCAGATAGGGCCGGACGCTCTTGACCAGCATGGCCATCTCGTAGCCGAGCACGGCGGCGTCGGCCTCCCGGCCCGCCAGCACGGCGAGGCACGTGCCGGAGCCCGCGGTGGTGACGAAGAGGAGGGTCGAGTCCAGTTCGACGACGACCTGGCGCACGTCGCCGCCGTCGCCGAAGCGGACTCCGGCGCTGCGGCCGAGCGAGTACAGGCCGGAGGCCAGGGCCGCCATGTGGTCGGCGCTGTCCCCGTCCAGCCCGTGGACGGACTTCACCAGTCCGTCGCAGGACAGCAGCACCGCGCTGGTGGTGTGCGGCACGCGCTGCACGAGGCCGCTCATCAGCCAGTCGAGGTCGGATGCGGGGCGCGTCGGCGCGTCGCTCGCCATGGTGGATCGACTCCTTGGGGTGGGAAGTGCTGCGGGAGCCCTGGTGGGGGCGGTGGTCGGACGGACGGGGAGGGCCGGGCCGCCCGGCGGGGCGGTCATCCGGCGGGGTCCCCGGGAGCGGGCGGCGCGGGCACGGGTCCGCCGGGGGGAGGCGGGGCCGCGGGGGGCGCGTCCGGGGGGAGGTCCCGCGCCGCGCCCCGGTGGGGCGGCTCGCCGCGGGCCGGTGCGCCGGTTCCGGTTCCGTCCTCCGCCCGGCCCCGGGTGGTGCGGGCGGGTGCCGTGCGGCGCCAGGCGGCACGGGACGGCTCCAGGAGGCCGGGGTGCGCGCTGTCCACGGAGCCGGGGGCCGGGTACGGGGGCGCCGTGGGGCCACCGGGCTCCGGCGGACGGGGTGCCGCGTGCCGGGGGTCGGTGGGACGGGGTTCCCCCGCAGGGGCATGCCGCGGACCGGGGTCCGCCGTGCGGGTCTCCATGTCGCTGAACTCCCTGTACCGGGGCTCCATGTGACGGGGTTCCAGGGGACGGGCCTCCATGTGACGGGGTTCCGTCCGCAAGGGTTCCGCCGGGCGCGGCTCCGGGGGACGGGGGCCGCTCCGCCCCGGTTCGGCCGGACCGGCCCCCGGGCGAGGGGGTTCCGGGTGACGGGGGTCCCTGGGAGCGGGAAGGAACCGCCCGCTCCCCTCGTACCCGATCGCCGGGTGGCCCGGCTCCACGGGGCCCGGTTCGCCGTGGCCGGACCCCAAGGGGCCCCTTTCACGGTGGCCGGACTCCACGGGACGCGGTTCACCGTGACCGGATCCCTCTGCCTTGAGGCCCGGTTGCCCATGGCCCTGCTCCAGGAAGCCCGGTTCCGCGTGGCCGGAGTCCCTGAGGCCCCGCTCCATGAAGCTCGGGTCCATGTGACCGGGACCGGGCTCCCCGCGGTCCGCGAGGCGGGGCTCCGTACGGCCGGGCTCCGTGTCCCCGGCCCCGGTGTGCCCCGGGCCGATGGGCCCGGACCCGTTGTACCCGGGCGCCGGGGGGCGCGGTTCCCCTCGGAGCGGGAGCAGCGGAGATCGGTCCATGGAGCCGTGGCCCGGTTCCGGGGCAGGGCCCGCCCCGGGGTCCGGTGCCACCGGGGCGTCGGTGTCCGTCAGGGCGTGCCGGGCCTCCGCGAGGCCGATACCGCGCCGGAAGGCCGCCATCAGACCGGGGTCGTGCCCGGCCGGGTGCTCCGGGCGGGGCTCCTGGCGCGGTGCGGGACCGCCGCGCAACTGCGGCACCAGATGCTCCAGGGCCCGGCGGCGGGGCAGCCGGGGCCGGTCCGCGGCCCCGTCCCGAAGACCTCGGGGCGCGGGCGGGGCGGCCGGGGTTCCGACGGGGCGGACGGAACCCCCGGGGCCCCGGGCACCGTCGGACCGGGCGTCCGGCCCGGAAACGGACGGCGCGGCAGCGGACGGCGGGGCGACGGACGGCACGGCAGCGGACGGCGAAAACACGGCGGGCGATCCGGACCGCTCCCCCCGGGCCCCCCGCACCGGCAGCCGCGGCGGGGCTCCGTCGTTCCCGGGCGGCACCCCGGGCGCCGGGACGTGCGGGGCGGAACCGTTCCGCCCGGCGGTGTCCGGCCCCGCGGCGGCCGGGTGTCCGGCGGTCCGGTCCCCGGCGGCCCGCGGCGCGGCGGCCGGGGAGGGCACCGCCGGGCGCGGTTCCACCGGCGGTGCCACGGCCACCGCCTCCACCACCGCCCCCGCCGACGCCCCGGCGCCGGGACCCGCGCCGAGAGCCGCGCCGGGCGCCTCCTCCGGACGGAGCCCGTCGGCGGGCCCGGTGGCCGCCGCGCCCAGCAGGTCCTGCGGCAGGACCAGGACGGCCTGGACCCCGCCGTAGATGTTGGACTGCACCCGCACGGTGATCCCGTGCCGTCTGGCCAGCATGGAGACCACGTAGAGCCCGATGCGGCCGTCGGCGAGCATCCGGGCGGCGTTGACCTGGTCGGGGTCGGCGAGCAGGGCGTTCATCCGGTGCTGCTCGTCGGCGGGCATGCCGAGCCCCCGGTCCTCGACCTCCACGGCGAGCCCGGAGGTGACGAGGCCCGCGCGGAGCAGGACGGGTGTGTGGGGCGCGGAGAACACGGTGGCGTTCTCGACGAGTTCGGCCAGCAGATGGATGACGTCCGCGACGGCGTGGCCGCGCAGGGTGCCGTCGATGGGCGGCACCAGGCGGACCCGGGAGTACTGCTCGACCTCGGCGATGGCCGAGCGGAGCACCTCGGTCATGTCGACCGGGTTGCTCCACTGGCGGCGGGAGACGGCGCCGCCGAGCACGGCGAGGTTCTCGGCGTGGCGGCGGACGCGGGTGGCGAGGTGGTCGACGTGGAAGAGGCCCTTGAGCAGGTCCGGGTCCTCGATCGCGTTCTCCAGCTCGTCCAGGATCGAGATCTCCCGGTGCACGAGCGACTGCAGCCGCCGGGCGAGGTTGACGAAGACCTCCAGCTTCTGTTCGCTGCCGGTCTGGCTGGAGAGCTGCGCGGCCTCGACGACGGCGGTGAGGGCGCCGTCGTGGGCCCGGGCGAGGTCGCCCGCGAGCAGGTCGAAGTCGTCGGCGTCCTTCGGGGGGCCGCCGCGCGGGGTGCGCGGGGGCGGGCCCTCGCCGCGCCGCATCGCCTCGACCACGGCGCGCAGTTCGCCCTCGTCGCGCACGGTGTCGCGGCGCAGCGCGCCGACCCGCTCGTGGACGGAGCGCGCGGCGCGGTCGGCGGCGATGGCCGCGATGGCGACGGCCGCGAGGGTCAGTGAGACGGCCCCGGCGAGGACCCCCCACAGCGCGGGGCCGGGCGGGACGGCCGTCGACCGGACGGTGAACAGCACGGCCGCGCAGCCGCCGAGGGCCACCGCGATGGGCGGCAGCACGGCGAGGCGCAGGAGCTGGGGCCGTATGTGGGTCTCGGGCAGCGCGGGGGCGGTACGGGCGGCGGGGCGGCCGTGCCGTCCGCCCTCACGGCGGTCCGCTCGCGCGGCGGGGGCGCGGAGGTGAGACATCGAGGATCCTCGTACTGGTCCGTCGGGCCTGGGCGGCCGCTCGGGGTACGGCGGACGCCACGCGGGCACGCGACGTCACGCGGGCACGCGTCATCGCGGCGCCGGCCGAACGGACCGGAGGCCCGGTCCCGCGTCGGCCGACGGGCACCGACAGTAGTCGCCCGAGCGACCTGCCCGGTGGCCAGTTGACAAAGTCCCCCGGCCGCGTCCCGCCTTGGAATGAGGCGTCGTACGACAGCCCGATAACCCGGTGAAGCATCCGTTCCCCAAGGGGGTCCGACCGGTCGGACCCGATCGGAAACGGTCACGTTCGGTGACCGTGGCGGGCGTGCCCTCCGGACCCGGGAGGGCACGCCCGGGCCGTCAGCCGTCGTAGTCCACCGCCAGGGTGTCGGAGACGGGGTACGACTGGCAGGTGAGCACATAACCGGCGTCGACCTCGGACTCCTCGAGGGCGAAGTTGCGCCGCATGTCGGCCGTGCCCCGGGTGACGAGGGCGCGGCAGGTGCCGCAGACGCCGCCCTTGCAGGCGAAGGGCAGGTCGGGCCGGTGCCGCTGGGCCCCGTCGAGGAGGGTCCGGTCCCGGGGGAGGGTGAGGGTCGTGGAGCGGCCGTCCAGGGTGAGGGTGACCTCGCTGACCGGCCCGTCGGGACCGGCGTCCTCGTGCCGCATCTCCCGCACGGGTTCGTCGTCGGCGTGGAACAGCTCCCGGTGGACCCGGCCGGCGGGGACGCCCAGCCCGGTCAGGACCCGCTGGGCGTCGCGGACCATGCCGTGCGGGCCGCACAGCCACCAGTGGTCGGCGGCCCGTACGTCGACGAGGGCGCCGACGAGGGCCGCGAGCCGTTCCGCGTCGAGCCGTCCGGAGAGCACCTCGGCCTCCCTGGGCTCCCGGGAGAGGACGTGGGCGAGCTGGAAGCGGGCCGGGTGGAGGTCCTTGAGGTCGGCCAGTTCGTCGGCGAACATCACCGTGTCGGTGCGGCGGTTGCCGTAGAAGAGGGTGACGGTGGAGCGGTCGTCGGCGGCCAGGACCGACTCGGCGATGGACATCATGGGGGTGATGCCGGAGCCGGCCGCGATCAGCACATGGTGCCCGGGGACGGTCAGGTCGGGCGTGAACAGGCCGGTGGGGGCCATCACCTCCACGGTGTCGCCGGGGCGCACCCCGTCGACCAGCCAGGAGGAGAAGAGGCCGCCGGGCACCGCCCGCACCCCGATCCGGGGCGGCGATCCGGCCGGGGAGCAGATCGAGTACGTGCGCCGCTCGTCCCGGCCGTCGACCTCCCGCCGCAGGGTGAGCGACTGGCCCGGCGCGAAGGCGAACTCCCCGGCCAGCTCGTCCGGCACCTCGAAGCCGACGGCCACCGCGTCCGCGCAGAGCCGCTGGACGGCGGCGACACGCAGCCGGTGGAAGCGGGGACGGCGGCGGACGCCGGCGGGGGTCCGCGCGGCGGGGGCGGTCGGGGCCATCTAGATCTCCTTGAGGTACTCGAACGGCTCGCGGCAGTCCAGGCAGCGCCAGAGCGCCTTGCAGGCCGTGGCGGCGAAGCGGGAGGTCTCCTCGGTCCGGGCCGAGCCGCAGCGGGGGCAGGGCACGGTGCGCCGGGTGGGCGACAGCACCAGGGGGACCGGGCCCCGGGGCGCGGCGCCGGGCGGGGCGATGCCGTGCTCGGCGAGCTTGCGGCGGCCCTCCTCGGTGATCCAGTCGCTGGTCCACGGCGGGCTGAGCACGGTGCGGATCTCCACCCGGGGGTATCCCGCCCCGCGCAGCCGCGCGGCGACGTCGGCGCGCATCTCGGCCATGGCGGGGCAGCCGGAGTAGGTGGGGGTGAGGCTCGCGACGACCGTGCCGTCCCCGGTCATCTCGACGCCGCGCAGCACGCCGAGGTCGGCGAGGGTGAGTATGGGGAGCTCGGGGTCCGGCACCCGTCCGGCGACGCGGCGGGCGCGGCGGACGTCCGGCGGGGTGGTCACCATGTCGCCTCCGGGTGGGCGCGGGCCACGCTCTGCAACTCCTCGACCAGGGGCGCGAGATGGCCGGTGTGGACGCCGTCGCGGCCGGAGCCGGGCAGCCCGGGGCCCCGCGGCGCGGGGAGGCCGGCCTCCTCGGTGACCTGCCGCAGTACGGCGTCGACCTGCGCGCGCACGTCGTACGCGGCGAACAGCTCGTCCAGGTAGGGGGCCACCTGCTCCAGGGCGGCGCGGGTGCGGCGGTGCGACTCCTCGGTGCCGTCACCGAGGCGCACCACCCACTCGGCGGCGTACTGGCGGTGGTAGGCCAGTTCCTTGGCGCCCTTGGCGGCGACCGCGGCGAGGACGGGGTCGGGGTGCGGGAGGAGCCGCTCGAAGTGCGCGAGGCGCCAGCTCGCGAGCACCAGCAGCCGGACGACGGTGAACGCGAAGTCGCCGTTGGGGAGTTCGGCCAGGCGGACGTTGCGGAAGGCGTCGGCGTCCCGGAAGTAGGCGTAGGCGTCCTCGTCCCGGCCGGTGCCGTCGGCCTGTCCGGCGCGGGAGTAGAGCAGCCGGGCCTGGCCGATGAGGTCGAGGCCGATGTTGGCGAGCGCGACCTCCTCCTCCAGCTCGGGGGCCCGGGTCGTCCACTCCGCGAGCCGCTGGGCGAGGACCAGGGCGTCGTCCCCGAGGGCCACGCACCCGGCGGCCAGGGCGGCGGTGTCGACGCCCTCGGGCACGGTGGTGTCGACACCGTGCAGCGGGGACTCGAAGCCGGTGCCGTAGGCCCAGCGGGCGTCGTCCTCGTGCCCCTCGGTGAGGGACAGGTAGACGTGGTCGTCGCTCATGCCCTGCTCCTAGATGTGCGGGACGTCCTCGGGGATGTCGTAGAAGGTGGGGTGGCGGTAGACCTTGTCGGCGCTGGGGGCGAAGAAGGGGTCCTTCTCGTCGCGCGTGGTGGCGGCGATGTGCTCGGAGCGCACCACCCAGATGCTCACGCCCTCGTTGCGCCGGGTGTAGAGGTCCCGGGCGTGGGTGAGCGCCATCGCGTCGTCGGCGGCGTGCAGCGAGCCGACGTGGACGTGGTTGAGGCCGCGCTTGCCGCGCACGAACACCTCGTACAGCGGCCAGCCCTGCTGTCCGGCGGTCATGCCGCGGCTCCCTTCCCGGCACGGGCGGCCCGCTTGGCCGCGTGGGCGGTGGCGGCCTCGCGCACCCAGGCGCCCTCCTCGTGGGCGGTGCGGCGCCGCTCCATCCGCTGCGCGTTGCACGGGCCGTCGCCCTTGATGACACGGGTCAGCTCGTCCCAGTCGGGGGTGCCGAAGTCGTGGTGGCCGCGCTCCTCGTTCCAGCGCAGCTCGGGGTCGGGGAGGGTGACGCCGAGCCGGGCGGCCTGGGGGACGGTCATGTCGACGAAGCGCCGGCGCAGTTCGTCGTTGCTGTGCCGCTTGATCTTCCAGGCCATCGAGCGGGCCGAGTTGGGCGAGGCGTCGTCGGGCGGCCCGAACATCATCAGGGACGGCCACCACCAGCGGTCCACCGCGTCCTGGACCATCTCCCGCTGGGCGTCGGTGCCGCGCATCATGGTCATCAGCAGCTCGTAGCCCTGGCGCTGGTGGAAGGACTCCTCCTTGCAGATGCGGACCATCGCGCGCGCGTAGGGGCCGTACGAACTGCGGCACAGGGGCACCTGGTTGCAGATGGCGGCGCCGTCCACGAACCAGCCGATCACTCCGACGTCGGCGAAGCCGAGCGTGGGGTAGTTGAAGATCGACGAGTACTTCTGGCGCCCCTCGACGAGCCGCTGGGTGAGGTCGGCGCGGTCGACGCCCAGGGTCTCCGCCGCCGAGTACAGGTAGAGCCCGTGGCCGGCCTCGTCCTGGACCTTGGCGAAGAGGATCGCCTTGCGGCGCAGGGAGGGGGCGCGGGTGATCCACTCGCCCTCGGGCTGCATGCCGATGATCTCCGAGTGCGCGTGCTGGGCGATCTGCCGCACGAGCGTGGCCCGGTAGGCGTCCGGCATCCAGTCGCGCGGCTCGACGCGCCGGTCCCGCGCGATGGTGGCGTCGAAGTGCTCCAGCAGCGGGTCCGGGGCGGTGTCCGGCGCCCCGGTGGAGTGTGTCGTCGTCATCGAGTACCAGCTTCCCAACCGACCATTCGTTCGGTACCAGTGTGGCGGCTTTCCGCCCGCCGGGCAAGAGCCGGGGGAGCGCCCGGTGACGGCGCGGGGACCGGGTGCGATGACGGCGGTGAAGCGCGGTCCCCGGGCCGGGAGCCGGGGAGGCGGTCGCCGCCGGAGAGCCGGGAGCCGGGGCCGCGATCGCCGTCCGGGAGCCGGGGAGCCCGTGGAACCCGGGCCCGTGGAGCCGGGCGCCGGGCTCAGAGCCCCAGCCGGGAGAGGTCGCCCGCCACCGCCTCCGCGAAGGCGCGGACCCGCGCGTTCTCCCGGTCACCGTGCCAGACCAGGCCGAGCGCGGACTCGGGGACCCCGGTGACCGGGACGTACGACACGTCCCGGCGGTGGTGGTACTCGGTGGTCGGCCGGCACAGCAGCATCACGCCCCGGCCCGCCGCGACCAGCGACAGCCCCTCCTGGAGGGTGCCCACCGCCGGGCCCTGCGGGACCGGGGCACCGCCCGGGGTGCGGGTGGGCGCCTGGACCTCGCGCCAGTAGCCGGGCGCCGGGGCGGCCACCCCGACGAGGGGCGAGTCGGCCAGCTCCTCCGCGTCCAGGACGGCCCGCCCGGCGAAGGGGTGGCGCCGGGAGACCGCCAGGTACTGCGGCTGGCGGGAGAAGACCGGCCCGAGGACGAAGTCGGGCTCCTGGACCGGCAGCAGGACGACGGCGGTGTCCACCTCGTCGCGGTGCAGCGGCCCGAAGGGGTCGGAGAGCGGCAGCTCGGTGATCCGGGACTCGCAGCCGGGGTGGCGGTCCTCGAACTCCCGCACCACCTCCATGAAGCCGTACCCCGCGACGCCCTGGAAGCCGATGCGCAGGGGCCCGCCGCCGAGGGCCGCGGCGCGGGCGTTCTCGACGGTGGCGCGCAGGGCGGCGTAGGCGGGGCGCAGGGAGCCGAGGAAGTCCTCGCCGAGGGGGGTGAGCCGCACCCTGCGGCTCGTGCGGTCGACCAGGCGGGCGCCTATGCGCCGCTCCAGGGCGCGGATGAGCTGGCTCACCCGGCCCTGGGAGACGTACAGCCTCTCCCCCGTCCGGCCGAAGTGGAGCTCCTCGGCGAGGACCAGGAAGCACTCCAGCTCGCGGATCTCCACGGAACCCCCCGACGGGGGGTTCCCCCCGGGGACCCCCGGACCGATGACGGTCATGGTCATGCCTCCCACACTGCGCGCACGCGCGGTCGCCGGGTGTCCGCTCCGCGCGCCGATCGATTAGCCCACCTCATGGAAGCATGAGAAGTTCACGCTTGTTCCGCCTCCGGCCGCCGAGTTGGCTGGGACCATGGCAAAAGTTGAGGATCTGTCCGTACAGCAGCCCGCGTCGAGGGGGGCCGGGAGCCGCGGGTGGCCCGCGGTGGTCGCGGTGGCGGCCGGAACGTTCACCGTGGTCACGTCGGAGATGCTGCCGGTGGGACTGCTCACGCCGATCGGCGGGGCGCTGGACGTCAGCGAGGGGACGGCGGGGCTGACGCTCACCGTCACCGGGCTGGTCGGCGCCTTCTCCGCGCCGCTGGTCACCTCGGCGGTGGGGCGGCTCGACCGCCGCGTGGTGCTCTGTTCCCTGATGCTGCTCCTGGCGCTGGCCAATGTGCTGGCCGCCTGGTCGCCGAACTTCGCGGTGATGATGGCCGCCCGGGTGCTGGTCGGCGTCGGCATGGGCGGCGTGTGGTCGCTCGCGGGCGGGCTCGGCGTCCGGCTGGTCCCGGCCCGGTCCGTCGGACCGGCGACCTCCATGATCTTCAGCGGAATCGCCATCGCCTCGGTGCTGGGCGTCCCGGCCGGTGTGTACATCGGTGAACTGGCGGGCTGGCGCGAGGCGTTCCTCGCCATCGCCGGGCTGGCGCTGGTGGTGACGGTCGCCATGGCGGTGCTGCTGCCCCCGCTGCCCGCCGAGCGGGCGGTCGCCCTGGGCGGTGTGCTGCGGCTGTTCGGCAACCCCCGGGTGGCCTCCGGACTCGCCGTGGTGGCCCTGCTGGTGACCGGCCACTTCGCCGCCTACACCTATGTCAGGCCGGTCCTGGAGGACGTGTCCGGCGTCCGGGACTCGACGATCGGCACCCTGCTGCTCGTCTACGGCATCGCGGGCATCGCGGGCAACTTCCTGGTCGGCGCCCGGGTCGGGCGGTCGGTGCGGGGCGTCCTCGTGGTGATCAGCGCGGCGCTGGCGGCCTCGGTGCTGCTGGTCCCGCTGCTGGGGCTCTCCGTGACCGGTGCCGCGATCCTGCTGGTGGTGTGGGGACTTGCCTACGGCGGGGTGTCGGTGAGCACCCAGACCTGGCTGGCGCTGGCCGCACCGCAGGCGCGGGAGGGCGTGACCTCCCTGTTCGTGGGCGTGTTCAACGGGGCCATCGCCCTGGGCGCCTTCGCGGGCGGCCGGGCCGCGGACGGTCCGGGCATCGAGTCGGTGCTCTGGCTGGGCGGCGCGCTGGCCCTCGGCGCGCTCCTGGTCAGCGCACTCGGGCGGGCCCCCTCCCCGGCCGCCGCGGTGGCGCCGCAGGAGTGAGCAGAGCGGCCGGACGGCTCCCCATGGGCCGTCCGGCTCGGTCCGGTGGTCCCTCGTCCCCCGTCGGCCACCGGACCGCACCCCTCCGCGCCCGCTCCCCGCCCGCTCCCCGCCCTTTGGACATGGCGCCGCCGTAACCGCAGCGTGTGAGGGGTATGCCGAAGTATGGACGGAATATTTCCTTCCATACCTATTCGCTATCAACTCTTGCGTTCTGCGGCTCTTGTTGTGATGGGATGGACGTCGTTCGGTCCATGGAGACGAGACGCGATCACGGGAATCGGGGGAAGGACGTCCGCGCACCGCCGCGATCCGGCCGCGCGGACGCGTCCGGGCCGGGTGACACCCACCGGGCCGGCCCCGGCGGAGCTCCGACCGTGTCTCGAACGACGGGAGGGGCACAGAAGTGGAAAAGACCGGAACCTTACCCCCGGCCGGGGGTGCGACGTCCCCGGCGGCCCTTCTCGGGGAGCTGGCGCGGCGGCACGGACCGACCCTCGACCGGGCCCGCGAGACCCTCCGCACCCGGGCGCACTGGTCGCCCTACCCGGAGGACCCCGCCGCCTACGGCCCCGACGCGGCGGCGTCCGCCCGGGACGCCCTCGCGGCCCTGCGCGGCCGTACCCTCGACCTCGGCCAGCCGGGCCGGGACGGACTCGTCGGCCCGTCCCCCGCCGAGGGCGGCGAGCGCTCGCCCTACGGGCCCGAACTGGGCATCGCCTACCCGCACCACGACCCCGACGTCCTCGTCGCCGCCATGCGGCGGGCCATGCCGCGGTGGCGCGAGGCGGGCGTCCCGGCGCGGGCCGCCGTCTGCGCGGAGATCCTGGCCCGGCTCAACGCCGCCTCGCACGAACTGGCCCTGGCCGCCGAGCACACCAGCGGCCACAACCCGGTGATGGCCTTCCACGCCGGGGCCGTCCACGCCCAGGACCGGGGGCTGGAGGCCGTCGCCCAGGCCGTGGCGGAGCAGACCCGGCTGCCCGGCTCCGTCGTCTGGAGCAAGCCGATGCCGGACGGCGGACCGTTCGTCCTGGACAAGACGTTCACCCTCCGGCCCCGCGGGGTCTCGCTGCTCGTCTGCAACAGCGTCTTCCCCGCGTGGAACGGCTATCCCGGTCTCTTCGCCTCGCTCGCCACCGGCAACCCCGTCCTCGTCAAGCCCCATCCGAGCGCCGTGCTGCCGCTCGCGCTGACCGTGCGCACCGCCCGGGAGGTGCTGGCGGAGACCGGGTTCGACCCCGATCTGGTGTGCCTGGCCCCCGAACGGCCCGGCGAGGGGCTCGCCCGGCGGCTCGCCGTCCACCCCGACGTGCGGATCGTGGACTACTCGGGCACCACCGGCTTCGGTGACTGGCTGCGCCGCAACGCCTCCGGGGCCCGGGTCTTCACCAGCACGTCGGCCGTCAACAGCCTGCTCATCGAGTCCACCGACGCCTACCGGGGCATGCTGGCCAACCTGGCCTTCGGCCTCGCCCTCTACAGCGGCCAGCTCTGCACCAGCCCGCAGAACCTGCTGGTCCCCCGGGACGGCATCGCCACCGACGAGGGGCACAAGTCCTTCGACGAGGTGCTGACGGACCTCGGCGGCGCGCTGGCGGAGCTGCTCGCGGACCCCGCGTCCGCCGTCTCCGTCCTCGGCGCCCTGCTCTCGCCCGAGGTGCTGGCCCGGGTGGACAGGGCCGCGTCCGGCGCCCTCGGCCCGGTGGCCGTCGCCCCCCGCCGGATCGTCCACCCCGGCCACCCGGACGCGGTGGTCCGGACCCCCGCCGTGGTCGCCCTCGACGCGGCGCGCCCCGGCGACCTGGCCACCCTGTCCGCCGAGTGGCTGGGCCCCGTGCACTTCGCGGTCGCCGTCGACTCCGCCCGGGCGGGCGTCGACCTGCTGGCCCGCACCGCCCGGGAGCGCGGCTCGCTCTCGGCCGGCGCCTGGACCGTCTCCCCGGCGACACGGGCCGCGCTGGAGGACGCCTGTGCCGAGGCGGGCGTCATGCTGTCCCTCAACCTGATGGGCCACTGGTACATCACCCAGTCCGCCGTCTACTCGGACCTGCACGGCACGGGGCTGAACCCGGCGGCCGACGCGGTCTACTGCGACGCCGCCTTCGTCGGCGGCCGCTTCCACACGGTGGGCGTCCGCCGCCACCGCTCCCCGGACTGAGCGCCCCCGCGCCACCGGCCCACGCTGGAACGCCCCGCGACGACGGCACACGACGGCCCTCCCCACCCGCCCTCCCACCGGCCGTCCCGGGGACACGGACGGCCCGCGCCCCCGCGCCCGGCGGCACCCCCACCCGGCCGTTTCACCCTCTCCCCCTCCGCCTCCGCCTCTCACCGCGCGTCCCCCTTCCGCGATCCTCCTGACCCTCAGGGAGTGACCCCCCATGCTCTCGACCCCCACCCCGACCCTCGATCTCCCGCTGCGCGGCCGCGCGCGCGAACTGGCCCGGATCGCCGCCGTCCTGGAGGCGGCCCTCCGGGGCGGCACCGCCCTGATCCTCGTCGAGGCGCCCCCGGGCCACGGCAAGACACGGCTGCTGCGCGCCGCCATGGCCCTGGGCGAGCAACTCGGCTACACCCTGGCCGGACCGGGCGGCCTCCCCTGCCCTCCCCCGCGCCACGCCGCGGGCCCCCAGGCGCCCGGCCCGCTCCCCGGACCCGGCGGGACGGCCCCGGCCGGCCGCACCGGCCACCCCGGCGGCGACCCCGTCCTGGTCGTCCTGGACGGGCTCCAGGGCCCCGACCCGGCCGCCGGGACCGGAGCGGGGCTCCTCCCCCGGCACGGCCTCCCGCACGACCGGGTCGTCTGGCTGGCGGCGCGCCGTACCGACACCGGCCACGACCCGCGCGGCGTCCTGCTCTCCGACCCCCGCCGCCGCCACGAACACCTGGTCCTGGGCCCGCTCGGCGACGACGCCGCACTGCGGCTGGCGGCGGATCTGCTGGGCGCACCGCCCGGCCCCTCGGTGGCCCGGCTCGTGGAGCGGGCCGGCGGCCACCCCTGGCTGCTCACCGAACTGCTCACCGGGATGCGGGAGGAGGGCACCCTCCGCGTCGACGGCGGCCGGGCCCGGCTGACCGGGACGCGGCTGCCGGACCGGGTGCGCACCCGGCTGCGCACCACCCTCGCCCAGTACTCCCGGGAGTGCAGGCAGTTCCTGAACGTGGCCGCCGTGCTCGGCACCGAGGTGGAGTACACCGAGCTGTCGGCCATGCTCGGCCGCCCGCTGTCGGCGCTGCTGCCGGTCATGGAGGAGGCGTGCGCCACCGGAGTCGTCCGGCACGCGGCCGACCGGCTCGCCTTCCACAGCGGGTTCATGCGCCAGGCGGTCCGGGACGCGGTGCCCGACGCGCTCAAGCGGGTGCTGCGCCAGGAGGCGGCCCTGCTGCGCGCGTCGGGCGGTGCCCGGCCCGGCGCCCCGTTCCGGGCGGGGGTCCGGGTCCCGGACGGCGGGGCCGCCCCGCCGCCCGCGACGACGGTCCGGCGCCTCCCCGGGGCGGGTGCCGGACCCGGCCCTGGACCCGGCCCTGGTCCCGGCCCCTGGGACGGCTGCCCGCCCGGCGGCCACTGGCCGTTCTCCGCGGCGGAGCGGGCCGCGAGAGGGGGCGTGCCGGACGGGTCCCCGGTCCCGCCCGGCACGGTGGCCCCGGACGGGTTCCGGGAGGCGGAGGCCGAGCCGCCGCGGTACGGCGTCCCGGGTCCGCTGCTCAACCGGCGACAGCGGGAGCTGGTCCTCCTGGTCTCCCAGGGGCTGACCAACCGCCAGGCGGCCACCCGCCTCGGGCTCTCCCCCCACACCGTCAACTACCACCTGCGCAGGCTCTTCAAGAGCTACGGGGTGAACTCCCGCATCGACCTGCTGCGGGCGGTCGCCGAACACCACCGGCCCCCGGCCGGCGCCCCCGTCGCGCCCGGGGCGGGCCCGGACGGCGCCCCGCTCGCCCCCACCCTGCTGGCACCGCTGGCCCCCCGCCCGGCCGCCGCCCCGGCGACGGCCGCGCCGGTACCCCCGTCGGCCCTGTCCGGCGCCGGTTCCTCCGCCCCGCGCGGCTGACGCCCCCGTCCCGGCCCCTCCCCCTCCCTCCCCCTGGAGACAGCAGATGACCACCGAGACGCTCCCCATCTCCCGGCCCGCCCGCCTGCCCGCCCCCGCCGCCCGGACGGCCTGGCTGCGCGACGCCCTCGCGACCGAACCCGACGACGGAAGGTCCCCCGCGCTGAAGGAGGACGTCCGCTGCGACGTGTGCGTGGTCGGCGGCGGCTACACCGGTCTCTGGACCGCCCTGGAGATCCTGGACCGGGCCCCGGGCACCGACGTCGTCCTCGTCGACGCCGATGTCTGCGGCGGCGGCGCCAGCGGCGCCAACGCGGGCTATCTGATGCCCATGTGGGCCCGGTTCACCAGCCTCGTGGCCATCAGCGACCACGCCGAGGCCCGCCGGATCGGCGAGGCGTCCGAACGCGCCGTGGACGAGATCCTCGACTTCGTCGAGGCCCACGGCATCGACGCGGAGCACCGGCGCGGACCGTGGATGTGGGCCGCCTCGTCCGCGGCCCAGCGCGGCGCCTGGAACACGACCCTGGAGAGCCTGTCCAGGGCCGGGGTGGAGCCGCTGCGCGAGCTGACCGCCGACCGGGCCCGGCGGGCGGTGGGCACCCCCTCCCACCACGGAGCCGTGGTCGACCCGCACTGCGCCACGCTCCAGCCCGCCAAGCTGGTGCGCGGACTGCGCCGCGTGGCGCTGGACCGGGGCGTGCGCGTCCACGAGCACACGCCGCTCACCGCGCTCCGGCGGGAGAACGGCGCCACGGTGGCCGTGACCCCGGACGCCGACGTCCGCGCCGACCGGGTGGTGCTGGCCATCAACGCCTGGGCGGGGCGGCTCGGGGAGCTGGCGGACCTGATGGTCACGGTGGCCAGCGACACCGTCCTCACCGTGCCGGTGCCGGACCGGCTCGACGCGATCGGCTGGCGGGACGCCACCTCGGTGTGCGACGCCCGCAAGCGGCTGAACTACTACCGCACCACGGCCGACGGCCGCCTGCTCATCGGCAAGGGCGGGGTGGGGCTCGCCCGCGGCAACACGGGCGTCGACACCATGTGGGGCCGCGCCCTGCGCCCCGACGAGGTGCGGCGCCAGTTCCTCCGGCTCTTCCCCGACCTGCGCGACGTGCCGGTCGACATGATGTGGACGGCACCGGTCGAGTACGCGGTCACCTCCGTGCCGTTCGCCGGGTGGCTGCGCTCGGTGCCGGGCGTCTGCTATGCCACCGGGTACTCCGGCGACGGGGTGGGCCCCTCCAAGCTGATGGCCAAGGTGCTGGCGTCGCTGGTGCTGGGCACCGACGACGAGTGGTCCGGGTCCGCCCTGGCCCGCACCCCGGGCGGGTCGATACCCGGCGAGCCCCTGCGGTACGCCGGGTCCCGGGTGGCCCTGGCGGCGCAGCGGGCGCTGGAGGGGCGGGAGGACCGGGGCGCGTTCGTGCCGGGGCCGGTCAGACGGCTGGCGTCGGTCGACCCGTCCGCCTTCCGGCGCGACGGCCGCTCCCGCCCCCGGCGCCCGTCGCGCCGGGACGCCGCCCCACGTCCCTGAGCCCCGGCCGCGCGGGACGGGGACGGGACTCCGGGCGGCGCCGGGGCGGGGCGCTGAAGGGGGACGGACGGGGCGGGGCGCGGCGGGGGCCGGGCGGCGGGCGGCGGGCCGGGCGGTGGAGACGCGGTCCCGCCCGTCCCGCGCCCGCGCCCTCGGCCTCGCCCTCGCCCCTGCGGATGCCGAACGGCGGTGGGACGGCCGTTCGCCGTGCCGCGCCCGGGACCGGGCGGTCGTCGCGCCCGCCGCCGCCGACACCAGCGCCCCGGGACCCCGGGCCGGCCACCCCGCCTCACCGGAGCGTCCGGACGGGAGCGGGCCCGTCCGTCACGGACCGCCGGGTCCGTCACGGACCGCCGGGTCCGGGGAACTGCGCTGCCACGAGTCCCTGACCCGCCGCGGTGCGGAAGTAGAGGACGGAGCGGCCCGAGCGCCGGCGCTGGACCAGACGGGCCTCGCGCAGGATCCGCAGATGGCGGCCCACCGAGCCCAGGGGCAGCCCGGTGAGGGCCACCAGCTGGGTGGTCGTCTTCGGGGTGTCGAGCAGGGTGAGGAGCCCGGCCCGGGCGGTGCCGAGGAGGGCGGCCAGGGCCCTGGGCGCCGCGCGGAGGCCGTCGTCGGCCAGGACCCCCGAGCACGGGTAGACGACCGCGTACCGCAGGACGGCGGGCGGAGGCCGGCGGCCGGCCGGCGGGACGTCCCAGCAGAGCCAGCTCTGGTCCGGGGTGACCGGTACGAACATCAGCCGCCCCCGGGCGAGTTCCAGCGGTGGGCCGTCGCACTCGGTGGTCTGCAAGCGGTCGTCCCCGAGCCAGCGCATCCCCGGGCGCATCTCGTTCAGGGCGGTGGCCCAGCCGTGCAGCCCCAGCCGGGCGGTGCGGGCGACGATGTCCGCCTCGATGATCCGCAGGCGGCGCGGCCAGGAGCGCTCGACGGCCTCGGTCCACACCCACTCCAGCACGTCCGCGGCCCGCCGGGGCAGGTCGTCGCGGCGCAGGAGAGCCGGCAGCGGGCGGGCGAGCGACTCCTCCAGGTCGGCGCGGGCCGCCGCGGGCGGGGTGCCGCGGACCCGCTCCAGCTCCTCGGCGAACGGGCGGGCACCGTCGCCCGGCGGCGTGGGGGTGAGGAAGGTCGCGTTCCACCGGCGTCCCAGCGCGGCCCCGACCAGCGCGGCCGTGACCGGGTCACCGGCCAGGCGGTCCCGGTAGCCGGGGAGGTGGGCGGTCAGCCACCGGTGCTCACCGGGGTGGGCGGCGCGGCCCCGGTGCAGGGTCTTCAGGGCGGCGAGGGCCTCCGCCAGCGGCGAGACGACGAAGCGGCTCCCGGCGAGGGTGTCCGTGTCGACCCGCCACCAGCTCATGTGGTTTCGCCTCCCCGCGAAAGTCTGACGTCCGGTGTTCCCCGTCGGAGAGGCTCACCGCCATGCGTTCGTATCGCGAACTCTTCCGTACCGGCGAGTTCACCCCCCTCTTCCTCGCCTCGGCCGGGCAGACCACCGCCCAGACGGTCGGCGGACTGGCCCTGGGCGTCCTGGTGTACGAGCGGACGGGCTCGCCGCTGCTGTCCTCCCTCGCCATGTTCGGTACGGCGTTCGCCCAGGTGGTGGGGGCGGTCACGGTGCTGTCCGGTGCGGACCGGCTGCCGCCGCGCGCCGCCCTGACGGGCCTCGGCCTGCTCTTCGGCGCGGGCACGGCCGTCCAGGCCGTTCCCGGGCTGCCGGTGCCCGCCGTGTTCGCCGTCCTGCTGGGGCTCGGCGTCATCGGGTCGGTCGGCGGCGGGGTGCGGTACGGGCTGCTCCACGAGATCCTGGACCGGGACGGCTATCTGCTGGGGCGGTCCGTGCTCGGCATGTCCTCCGGGGTCGTCCAGATCTGCGGCTTCGCGCTCGGCGGGGCGCTGGTGACGGCCGTTTCGGCGCGCGGCACGCTGCTGCTGGCCGCCGGGCTGTACGCGCTGACCGCCCTGGTGGCCCGGTGCGGGCTCGGCGGGCGGCCGCCCCGGGGCTCCGGGAGGGCGACGATCGCCGCGACGTGGCGCGCCAACGCACGGCTCTGGTCCTCGGTGCCCCGCCGGTACGTCTACCTCGCGCTGTGGGTACCGAACGGTCTGATCGTCGGGGTGGAGTCGCTCTACGTCCCCTACTCGCCGGGCGGCGCGGGCCTCCTCCTCGCCTTCGGAGCCCTGGGGATGCTGATCGGGGACGTCGTCGCGGGCCGCTTCCTGCCGCCTCGGTGGCGGGAGCGGCTGACCGTCCCGCTGTGCGTCCTGCTCGCCGCCCCCTACCTGCTCTTCTCGCTGGGCCCGGGGTTGCCGACCGCTCTGGTGCTGGTCACCGTGGCCGCTCCGGGGTACGCGGCGGGGCTGCTGTTGCAGGAGCGCCTGATCGCGCTGACACCCGACGCGCTGAGCGGGCAGGCGCTGGGCCTGCACAGCTCCGGGATGCTCACCCTGCAGGGGATCGGTGCGGCGGTGGCCGGTTCGGTGGCCGAACTGACGTCACCGGCCACCGGGATGGTAACGACGGCGGCGGCCTCGCTGGCCGCGACCCTGATACTGGCCCCCGGGCTCCGCGGGGGCGGGGGGCCGGGCTACCAGTTCGAGTAGCGCGGCCGGGCACACCCCCGCGAACCCGGTGAAACCGCCCGCCGGCCAGCCCCGTGCCCCCGCTAGCGTGGGCGGATGACGATCTCTCAGTACGGTTCGTCGGCCCCCCTGGTCCTGGGTTCGGGCCCCGCCCTGGTCCTGGCGCACGGCGCGGGCAGCGACGTGCGGGACAGCTTCGGGCCCGTCCTGGACGCGCTGGCCGCGCGGCACACGGTGATCGGGCCCGACTACCCCGGCTCGGGCGGCACCCCGCTCACCGACGCCCCGCTGACCCTGGACGCGCTGGCCGACCACGTGGTGGCGGCCGGGCTGCGGTCGGGGGCGGAGACCTTCGCGGTCTCGGGCTTCTCGATGGGGACGGCCGTCGCCGTACGGGCGGCGGTGCGGCATCCCGGGCGGGTGACCGCGCTGGTGCTGTCCTCCGGGTTCGCCCGGCCCAACGCCCGGCTGCGCCTGGTCGTCGACGTCTGGCGGGCCCTCGGCCGGTCGGGCGACGGCCGCTCCCTGGCGGCCTACCTGTCCCTGGTGGTGGGCGGCGCGAGCTGGCTGGACGAGCGCGCCCCGGAGGAACTGGAGGAGCAGCTCGCCCAGTTCGCCGCCGGGCTCCCCCCGGGCACGGACCGGCAGCTCGCCCTCCTGGAGACCGTCGACGTGACGGGGGACCTGGCCTCGGTCCGGGTGCCCACCCTGGTGGTCTCCCCGCGGGAGGACGTGCTCGCCACCCCCTTCCACTCCCGTGAGCTGGCGGACGGCATCCCCGGCGCCGAACTGGCCATCCTGGACTGCGGCCACGCCATCGCCGCCGAGCGGCCGGCCGACTGGGCCCGCCTGGTCACGGACTTCCTGGCCGGCGCCGGCCGCGCCGGGGACCGCTCCTCCTGACCCCTCCGCCCGGACCCGGTGGAGCCTCCGGGGCGCCGGACCCGCCGGTGCCCCGGGAGGCTCCTTCCGCCGCCGGGCCCGTCGGCCGCCGGCGCCCGTCAGCCCGTCAGCCCGTCAGCGGGCGCAGGTACCGGTCCAGGAGGCGGTCAGGCAGCACCCGGGCCAGCACCGCCAGCCTGCGCACGTCGGCGCCCACCCGGTAGCGGGTCCGGGGGCGGGCCTCGGTGAGGGCGCGGGCGACGGCGCGGGCCAGGTCCCCGGGGGCGGTGCGGCTCTCCTTCGCGCCCTGCTCGTTGCCCGCGAGGAAGCCGGTGAACCGCTCGCGGTAGAGGGCGGCCACGTCGTCGCCCGCGTGCCGCAGCGCCTCCTGGGCGACCTCGTTGAGCTTGCCCCAGATCGGGGTGTCGATCGCACCCGGCTGCACCACGCTCACCGAGACCCCGAAGCCGCTCAGCTCGCGCCGCAGGACGTCGCTCAGCGCCTCCTTGGCGTACTGGGCGGCGGCGTACGCCCCGAGGTAGGGGAGCGCCACCGTGCCCAGGCCCGAGGTGATGTTGACGATCCGGCCCCGGGAGCGCCGGAGCTGCGGCAGGAACTCCTGGACGACGGCGAGCTGCCCCACCACGTTGGTCTCCAGCTGCCAGCGCAGCCGGTCCGCCGGTACGCACTCCAACGGCGCCGAGACGCACACCCCCGCGTTGTTGACCAGGCCCCACAGGGCGCCGCCGGTGTCCGGCGCCCCGTCGGGGCCGGTCCGCCCGGCGAGGTGCCGGGCGGCCGAGCGGACGGACTCCGCGTCGGTGACGTCGATCCGCACCGCCTCGATACGGCCGTGGGCCGAGGCCGCCGCCAGCGCGTCGCCGTCGGCCTCCCTGCGCACCCCGGCGAAGACCCGGAAGCCCAGGTGCTCCAGGTGGAGCGCGGTGGCGCGGCCGAGGCCGCTGGAGGCCCCGGTGACCAGGACGTTCCGGCCGTGCGGCACCACCGGGGCGGTCCGGGGCGCGGGGCGCGGCCGGGCGCCCCGCCGGGGTGTGTCGGCGACGGTCACCGGCCTCCCTCCGTCGCCGCGCCGGTGAGCGCGGGGGGTTCGGGGGTGAAGGTGAGGGACTGCTCCAGGATGCCGGTCAGCTTCCGGTCCGGCATGAAGCGGAAGTACGCGTCGCGCAGCGGCCGGCGCAGGTTCTCCGACTGCTCGAAGTCGCTGACCGACCGGGAGGAGGCCACCATGGCCCGGGTGCGGTCGCGGCGTTCGTCCTCGTAGGCCCGCAGCGCCTCCGGGACGTCCGTGGCGCCCCGCAGCCGCCGGGCGAGGACGGCGGCGTCCTCGATCGCCATGCCCGAGCCCTGGCCGAGGCTGGTGAGCATCGGGTGCGCGGCGTCCCCGAGCAGGGTGACCGGGCCGCTCCCCCAGCGCCGCAGGAAGACGCGGTCGCGGGAGGGCACGGAGAGGATGTCCTCCTCCGGGGTGACGGCGATGGCCTGTTCGACCTCCTCGGCCCAGCCGGAGAACGCCCGCGCCACCTCCGCCTTGCCGCCCCGCCAGTCGTGGGAGCGGGCGGCGGGCATGTTCTTCGTGCCCCACCAGTAGAGGAGCCCGCCGCCCATGTCGACCAGGCCGAACCGCTGCCCGCTGCCCCAGTAGTGGGTGACCGAGCCCGGGGTGAAGCGCTCGTGGCGGAACGGGGTGAGGGCCAGCCAGACGATGTAGCCGCTGTCCCGGGACTCCTCCGGCCCGGCCAGTTGCCTGCGGATCACGGACTGGAACCCGTCGGCACCGATCAGCACGTCGCCGCGGGCCTCCCGGCCGTCGGTGAAGCGGACGGTGACCTCGCCGGACCGGGGGTCGGTGGTGAAGTCCCGGGCGGTGGAGTCCAGGTGCAGGGGGATTCCGTCGGTGGCCTCCAGCAGCGCTCCCTGGAGCGCGGAGCGGGTGATCAGGACACTGGGCACCCCCAGCCGCCGGATGATCGCGGGGAAGGGGAACTCCCTGATCAGCCGGCCGCGCGCGGTGCGCACGTGGTAGGACTCCAGGATCTGTCCGCGCCGTTCCAGGCCGAGGTCGAGGCCGATGGAGCGCAGTGCCCCGACGGCGTTGCTCATGACCGAGAGCCCGGACCCCGCGGCCCTGAGTTCGGCGGCCCGTTCGTGGATCTCCACGTCCCAGCCGGCGTCCCGCAGCGCTGCCGCCGCGGTGAGTCCGCCGATGCCGGCTCCGATGACCAAGGCCCTGCGCCTGCCCATTCCACTGCCTCCGGTTCGCGCTGTCATCTCATTCCCCGATCAGTTCGGTGACGACCCGGACCACGTGCGCGATGTGCGGCTCCTCCATGATCGTCAGGTGGTCGCCGGGCACGTCGATCACGGTCAGTTCGCCGCTGGTGCGTTCGCGCCAGCCGTTGGTGGGATCGCGGTGCATGGACTGGATCGCGGTGTGCATGGTGTCCAGCACCTCGGGCAGCGGCTCGGTGGCGTGGATCAGGACGAGGTCCTGGTCCACCACGTCGGGCCGGTAGGCGAACGCGGCCCGCCAGTTGGCCTCGTACACCTGGAACAGGCGGTGGACGACGGCGCCGGTGGCCCCGGCCGGGAGCACTCCCTCGTCGACGGCCAGCTGGGCGATGAAGGCGAACTTCTCGTCCAGCGTGACCAGTTCCGGCGGGATCACCTCCTCGGGGGAGTCGCCGCCGCGCCGCAGCCAGAGCAGTTCCCAGAAGAACCAGTGCAGCAGCGCGTCGTCGCCGGTGCGCAGCCTGCGGCCCGGGTTGAGGGCGGTGGTGTCCAGCAGCACCAGCCGGCGCACCTCCTGGCCCTGGGCGCGCAGTTGACGGGCCATCTCGAAGGCGACGAAGCCGCCGAAGGACCAGCCGCCGATCAGGTACGGCCCCTCGGGCTGCGTCTCGCGGACGCGTGCGACGTAGCTCGCCGCGATCTCCGGGACGCCGCGCAGGGGTTCGGTGCCCGCGTCGACGCCCGCCGCCTGGAGCGCGTAGAAGGGGCGGTCCGGCGGCAGATGGGTGGCGAACCGGACGTAGCACAGGACGTTGCCGCCCATGGGGTGGACGAAGAACAGCGGGCGGGCGGCGCCCCCGGTCCGGATCGGGACGAGGGGGTCGAAGCCGGCCGTGCCGCCCCCGGCCCGCAGCCGGGCGGCCAGTTCGGCGACGGTGGGCGCGGCGACGAACTCGGAGAGGGGCACGGCCGTTCCGTACCGCTGCTCGATCAGGACGACCAGCCGCATCGCGGTCAGGGAGGTGGCGCCCAGGGCGAAGAGGTCGTCGTGGACGCCGAGCCGCGGCACGCCCAGCAGTTCGCGCAGGATCTCGATGAGGGCCGTCTCGTGGGCGTCGCGGGGTTCGGTGGTGTCCGAGGAGCCGGTGGCGGTGGTGAGCGGGATCTCGCGCAGGGTCCGGTCGTCGCGCTTGCCGCTGGGGGTGAGCGGCAGGGCGTCGAGCCACTGGAAGTGGGAGGGCACCAGGTGGTCCGGGAGGGCGGAGCGCAACTGCTTGACCAGCTGGGGCAGATCGGTGCGGTCGGGGTCGCCGACCAGGAAGGCGGCGAGGAAGGAGTCGTTGCCGTCCCGGCGCCGGGCGACCACGGCGGTCTCGGCCAGGCCCGGGTGGTGGGCGGCGAACCGGGTGATGGCCAGCTCCACCTCGGCCGGTTCCACCCGGTAGCCGCGCACCTTCACCTGGGAGTCGGACCGTCCGGTGCACACCACGGAGCCGTCCGGCAGGAGGTGGCCGAGGTCGCCGGTGCGGTAGAGCCGGTCGTCGGGGCCTCCCCCGGGCCTCGGCACGAACCGTTCGCCGGTGAGGTCCGGGCGGCCCGCGTAGCCGAGGGCGAGGCAGATCCCGCCGAGGTGGATCTCGCCGGTGACGCCGGGCGGCACGGGCCGCATCCGGGCGTCCAGGACGAGCACCTCGGCCCCGTCGACCGGGGTGCCGATGGGCGGCAGCGGCGGGAAGGCCGCCGGGTCGCCGGTCATCGTGTGGCGGGTGACCACGTGGGACTCGGTGGGGCCGTACTGGTTCTCCAGGATCACCCCGGGCAGCTCGGCGCAGAGCGCGCGGATCTCGTCGGTGACCCGCAGTTGCTCGCCGGAGGAGATGATCGCCCGGAGCGAGCCGGGGACCACGCCGAGCGCCTGTGCCGCCTCGGCGAGCTGCTGGAGGGCGACGTAGGGCAGGTGGAGCCGTTCGACCCGTTCCCGGTCGAGCAGCCGCAGCAGCGCGGGCGGGTCGCGGCGCTCGTCCTCGGAGAGGAGCAGGAGGGTGCCGCCGCCGCAGAGGGTGGAGAAGATCTCCTGGAAGGAGACGTCGAAGCTCATGGGCGCGTACTGGGCGGTGATGCCCCCGGTGACGCCGCTGGGCTGGCCGTTCTGCCAGGCGACGAGGTTGGCCAGGGAGCGGTGCGGCATCTCGACGCCCTTGGGGGCGCCGGTGGAGCCGGAGGTGAAGAGGAGGTAGGCGGCGGACGCGGGGTCGAGGGCGGCGGGCGGGGTGCCCTCGGCGGTGTCCCCGGGCGCCGGGGCGAGAAGGGCGGCGGCCCGGACGAGGGGCGTCGTCCCGCCGTCGCCGGGCAGGTGGGCGGGGTCGGTGCCGGTGGTGCTGTGGGTGACCACGGCCACCGGGGCGGCCTGCTCCAGCATGGCGGCGATCCGCTCGGGCGGGTAGGCGGTGTCCAGGGGCACCGTGGTGGCGCCCGCCCTGAGGATGCCGAGGAGGACGGCGACGACCTCGGGTGAGCGTTCCATGGCGGTGGCGACGCGGGTGCCGGGCCCGGCGCCGAGTCCGGTCAGCCGCCGGGCCGCGCGGTCGGCGGCGGCGTCCAGTTCGGCGTAGCTCCAGCGCCGGTCGCCGTGGACCAGCGCGGGGGCGCCGGGGTCGCGGGCGGCCCGCTCCTCGAAGGCGCGCACCACGTCGGGGGCGGGCCGGGCGGTGGGGACGGGGCCGAGGGGCTCGGCCAGGAAGCCGAAGTCGACCGGCTCGTCGCCGTGGCGGACGACGCGCTCCAGGATGCCGGTGAGGGCCCGCCCGTGCAGCGTGGCCTGGTCCTCGGTGAACTGCTGCCCCTGGTAGTCGACGCGCAGCCAGATCCCGCCGCCGCCGGGTTCGGTGACGGCGTTGACCAGGAGCGCGAAGTTGGTCTCCTCCCAGGTGCGGAAGTCCAGGGACTCGACGCCGGGCAGGGCGAAGACCTCGGCGAGCTGGTGGAAGTGGAGGTAGTTGAAGGCGGTGTCCAGGACGTTGTGGCCGGCGTCCTCCTGGATGGCGCTGAGCGGGTAGCGGCGGTACGGGTGGCTGTGCTGCTCCTGGCGGAAGGCGTCCCGGACGGCGTCGAGCCAGCTCGCCGGGGTGCCGGTGACCCGGACGGGCAGGGTGTTGAGGAAGAGCCCGGTGGCGCGCTCGGCCCCCTCCAGCTCCGGTCTGCCGTGCGTGACCAGGCCGGTGACCAGGTCGTCCTGGCCGGAGAACATCCGCAGGGTGAGCAGATGGGCGGCGAACAGCACGGACTTCACCGGCAGGGTGTGGGCGCGGGAGAAGGCGCGTACGGCCTCGGTGAGGTCGTCGGGCAGGTCCAGCCGCCGGGTGATCCGCCCCCCGCCGCCGGGTGCCTCGTGGAGCCGGAAGGCGGGCAGCGGCAGCCGGGGCGCCCCGGCGAGGTAGCCGGCCCAGTGGTCGCGGGCCTCCTCGGAGCGCAGCGTCCGCCGTTCGGCCAGCGCGTGGTGGGCGGCGATCCGTTCCGGGGCGGCGGGGACGGCGCCGATGGGTCCGCCCAGCAGGTGGACGTAGTCCTGGAGGAGTTCCCGGATCAGCGTGGCGACGCTGCCGCCGTCCAGGATGGCGTGGTGGAAGCTGAGCACCAGCTCGACGCCGCGGGGCAGGACGTGGACGCGCAGATGGTGCAGCGGGGGCCGGTCGAAGACGTATCCGTGGTGGCGGCGCTCCTCGACGTGGGCCGCGATGACCCGCTCCGCCTCCTCGGCCGGGACGTCCCGCAGGTCGGCGATGTCCAGGGCGCCCTCGATCGCGGCGTCCACGATCTGGAGCGGCTCGGCCCGGCCGCCCACGTCGAAGGAGGAGCGCAGCACGGGGTGCCGGGCGACCAGCAGCCGGTGGGCGGCGGTGAAGGCGCCGGGGTCCCAGGTGCCGAGGGCGAGGCTGTAGCGGAAGACGTCGCGGTACATCCCCGACTCCGGCTCGACCCGGCTGTGGAAGAGCAGCCCGAGCTGGAGCCGGTTGGCCGGCCAGGCGTCCTCGTGGCCCTCGAGACCGGCCCGGTCCACGCCGGAGACCAGGGCGAACGGCTCCAGCGCGGGCTCCTCGGGGGCGGGGCCGCCGGCGGTGGTGAGCGGCGCCAGGGCGGCGACGGTGGGGTTGCGCACGAGGTCGCTGAGGTCGAAGCGGTAGCCGCGCCGCTCGGCCAGGGCCCGGACCCGGAGCATGAGGACGGAGTCGCCGCCGAGCGCGAAGTAGTCGTCGTGCACCCCCACCCGTCCGGACCCCAGGACCTCGGCCCAGGTCTCGGCGAGGGCGGCCTCGGTGGCGTTCCTGGGTTCGGTGCGGGCGTGCCGGGGGGCGGCCACGGGCTCGGGCAGGGCCCGCCGGTCGGCCTTGCCGTTGGGCGTGAGCGGCACGGCGTCGATGCGGACGAAGACCGCGGGGATCATGAACTCGGGCAGGGAGCGGGCGAGGCCGGCGCGCAGCGCCACCGGGTCGTGCTCCTCCTCCGCCGCGTAGTAGCCGATCAGCCGGGTGCCGAGGGCGGTGTCGTGGTGGTCGACCACCACGGCGTCGCGGACCCCGGGCAGGGACGCCAGGGCGTCGCGCACCTCGCCCGGCTCGACCCGGTTGCCCCGGACCTTGACCTGTCCGTCGATCCGGCCCAGGTACTCGATCTCGCCGTTCGCGAGGAGCCGGGCGAGGTCGCCGGTGCGGTACAGGCGCCCGCCGGGGGCGAAGGGGTCCCCGGTGAACCGCTCGGCGGTCAGCTCGGTGCGGTCCAGGTAGCCGCGGGCCACCTGGACACCGCCGACGCAGAGCTCCCCCGGCACTCCGACGGGCTGCGGCTCGCCGTACGGGTCGAGCACGCGCAGCGCGGTGTTGGCGACGGGGCGGCCGATCGGAACCCTGCGCACCGGCCGGCGGGAGCCGGTGGGGCAGTCGTGGTAGGAGACGTCCACGGTGGCCTCGGTGGGGCCGTACAGATTGGTCAGGGCGGGGCCGCCGCCGGGCAGCGCCCCCAGCACCCGGGCGAACTGCTCCACCCGGGCGGGCGGCAGCGCCTCCCCGCTGCAGAACACCCGGCGCAGGCCCGAGAGCCGGGCGGCCAGACCGGGCTCCGCCTCCAGCAGGTCCAGGAAGGGGCCGAGCATGGACGGCACGAAGTGCACCACGGTGACCCGGCGTTCCTCGACGGTGCGCAGCAGCACCCGGGGGTCGCGCTCCCCGGCCGGCGGGAGCAGCGCCAGGCCCGCGCCCCGCACCGCCCACCAGAAGAGTTCCCAGACCGACACGTCGAAGGAGACCGGGGTCTTCTGGAGCAGCGTGTCGTCCGGGCCGAGCGGATACCGCTGCTGTGTCCACGTCAGGCGGTTGACGACGGAGTGGTGCTCGACCATGACGCCCTTGGGGCGCCCGGTGGAGCCGGAGGTGTAGATGACGTACGCCAGGTCCCGGGGTCCGGCGGCCGGTTCCGGGCGGGCGGCGGGGCCCTGTTCCACCAGCGGGCCCGCGTCGAGCACGGGCACCCCGGCGGGGAGGTCCGGCGGGGCCGCCCCGGGGCCGGTGAGCACCGCCCGCGCGCGGCTGTCGCGGAGCAGGAAGGCGACCCGCCCGGCCGGGTACGAGGGGTCGACGGGCACGTAGGCGGCACCGGACTTGAGCACCCCGAGCAGCACGGGCACGGTCAGCGGCCCGCGCTCCAGCAGGACGGCGACCCGGTCGCCGGGGGCGATCCCCTCGGCGCGCAGGGCGTGCGCGACACGGTTGGCACGGGCCTCCAGTCCGGCGAAGGTCAGCACGGCGCCGTCGGCCGCGGTCACGGCCACCCGGTCGGGGGTGCGGTCGGCCTGTTCCTCGAAGAGGCCGTGCAGGGTGGCGTCGGACCGGTAGGGGGCCTCGGGACCCTGCTGCGCCGCGACGAGGGCCCGCCGTTCGGCCGGGGTCAGGACCGGCAGCTCGGCGGCGGGCCGGTCGGGCGCGTCCAGTCCGTTGCGCACCAGGGTCAGGAGCTGGCCGGCGAACGCCTCGACGGGGAGGTCGTCGTCGAAGACGTCCGCCGCGTAGTCCAGTTCGATCCGCAGGTCGGCGTCGTCGTCGACGGCCCGGATCATCACGGAGAGGGCGTCCTGCTCGTGGACCGGGGCCGTGAGCGCCGTCTCCCGCTCCACCCCCTCCGGGAGTTCGGGGCTCGGACCGCGCAGATACGAGACGACCACGTCGAACAACTGCCGGGAGCCGGTCGCCGGACGGTCGCGCAGGACGTCGCCCAGGGCCAGCCGCTGGTGGGTCCTGAGCGCCCCGGCCCGCTCCCGTACGAGGGCGGCCAGGTCGCGCAGGGTGGCGTCCGCGGGGACCGGGACGCGCAGGGGCAGGTTGTTGGCGAACTGTCCGGCCGTGGCCAGTTCGCCGTCGGTGGTCCGGTTGAGGAAGGGGACGCCGAGGACGGTCTCGTCCGAGCGGTGCACCCGGGCCAGGTGGGTCGCGAAGGCGGCGGCGAGGTACGCGAAGGGAGTCGAGCCGCCGGCCCGGATGCGGGCGACGAGGTCGCCGCCGAGGGTGAGGGTGTGGTGGCCGCGCCGCGCGACGGCCGGGCGGTCGGGGGAGCGCCGGAACAGGGCGGGGGCCACGCCGTCCAGCGCGGCCCGGTGGAACTCCCGCGCCGCCGCGCGCTCCGGGGAGGACCGGTAGGCGGCGTCGGCGGCGGCGAACTCCCGGTACGAGGGGGCAGGCGGGAGCGGTTCGCCCGCCGGTGTGTCCGGGGCCCGCCGGGCGTACGCGGCCCAGGTGTCCCGGCTGACCGCGTTGAGGGTCCAGGCGTCCACGACGAGGTGGTGGGCGGCGAGGTGGAGGTGCAGCACCCCGGCGCCCTGCCGGACCAGCGCCGCGCGGAACAGCGGGGCGCCGAGCAGCGGGAACGGCCGGACGAAGGCGGCCTCCCGCCAGCCCTCCCAGGCCGGCCCGGGCTCCGGTTCCCCGGACAGGTCGACCAGCTCCACCGTGCGGGGGTCGTCGAGGAGGGCGGGGGTCCCCTCGACCCACTGGTACGGGACGCCGTCCCGCTCACCGAAGCGGAGCCGGAAGGCCTCGTGCCGGGCGAGGGTCCCGGCCAGCGCGGTGCGCAGCGCTTCGGCGTCCAAGGGCCCGGTGACCGTCTCACAGATCACGACGTTGAACTGGGGGCTGTCCGGGGTCTGGGATTCGGCGGCCCAGATGTCTTTCTGGTACGAGGTGAGCGGAAAATCGCGGCCTATAGCCACAAGGTTTCCTTTCTCTTCCCTGAGTGATCAAAGGATTCAGGGCAAGGTGGATTCCGAACAGCGGATACCGGAACACGAGGACGCGATCACCCTAGGCGCGCAAACCGCCGGGTGGCCACTGCGCACTCGGGTAGCGGGGCCTACTCACATAAGCCGTTGACCCGAGGCACACCTCTGTGACCTGCGCTTTCAAGAGCGTCAATATCGGCCCGTCCGCCACGGTCCGCCCCTTTGCCGCACCGGAAACAGGCGCCGCGGCACACCTCAAGGGACACATTCCGAGAGGGACGGAAAAGGCCCGGGAAATGACCTCACACCCGTCCGGTACACACCCCGAACACTCCCGCCCCACCATCCGCCGGAAATACGTCGCAGCCGGAATTCAGGGGACCGCCGGCCGCGGTTCACCGGACCCGGGACACCCCGGGACGAGGGGCGGGGACGGCAGTCGGAGGAGACCGCCGCGAAGGGGGCGGCGGCGCGCGGCGGGCCCGGGTGCGCCGCGTGGCGGCCCGGCCCGGAACCGCGGGGCGGGGCCCGTCAGCGGCGCAGCAGGAAGGGGGCGGCGCGAAGCCGTCCGCTGTGGATCCAGACGTCGGAGTATTCGACGGGGCGGTCGTCGGCGAGGTGGGTGACCTGCTGGAGGTACTGGACGGGGGCGTGCTCGGGGAGGTCGAGGGCGTGGGCGACGTCGGGGGTGGCGGCTTCGGCGCTGAAGGTGCGGCGGGCGGTGGTGATCTTGAGGCCGTAGGTGCCCTCGAGGGTGCCGAAGAGGCTGGCGGTGGTGAAGTCGGTCCGTTCGATGCCGGGGGCGAGGTCGGTGCGGACGAAGTTGAGGAGGAGGGCGACGGGGCCCTGGTCGGTGCGGCGGACGCGGGCCAGGCGCAGGACGCGGGTGGTGGGGGTGACGTCGAGGAGGGCGGCGACGGGGC